>NZ_JBEZFH010000005.1:0-91536 GCF_040649355.1 Sphaerisporangium sp. NPDC049002
CCAGCAAAACCCGAAGCCGCAGACACTAACCGCTTAACCTGCAGAAACAGGATCACGCAGAGATCAACTCATACACCACTCCGCTGGACGTGACCCATCCTCGCCCCTCCCCGCGTCGGTCAATGCCCGAGAGAACGCAAGGCAGGACGCGGCTTGCTGCAGTCGACTGGGGCTCTCCTTCGCCCAGGCCTGCGCGGCGTGAGCATGGTCGAGAGCCACGGTCGGCTTGCCCTGGTAGCCAAGGGTGTTCGCCAGGCAGTCATGGATGTGGGCCAGGAGTGTCGGATCTTTCAGCTCGTGAGCTGCTTCCAACCCTTGCTGGTACCAATGAACGGCTCCCGCGTAGTCGAGGATGTCGTAGCGCAGCCAACCGCCGAGGTGACTCAGCGCCCAGTAGGCGGCGATGACGCGGTCACGGAGGGCGGGCATGAGAGTGTTCTGGCGTAGAAGCTGAGCCACCAGGTCACGCTGAGCGTTGACAACGGGCAACAGCTTGGCCGGCCCGTACGCCTCATCAAGCTGCCAGCAGTGGGCGATCAGCTTTTCGATGGTGGTTACCGTCTGGGCGTCCACGCGGCCCGAACCCTGTACGGCTTGCGCGAGCCGTACCTCCTCGTCGGGGGTGAGGTGGCGCAGCAGGCGAAGGGCGGGGACGCCGCCGAGGGCCAAGGCAAGATCGAAGAGCAGTTCGCGTCGCTTCACGTCGGCCTCCTCGGCGGTGAGGGCGCGGAACAGGGCGGCACACTCGCCGGGCCGTACCCCAGACGTCGCGACGAAGGTCCGCACCGGCCAGACTCCAGCGGTCGATTCCATGCTCGCACGGGATATCTCGGGCATGGCACCCCTGAGGCTGCTGTGCTGACAGGGATCAAGGTGACGATAATCGGCCGCGTCGATCAACTCACGTTCGTACGAGCCGTAGGAGCTGTAGATCTGGTCGGTCACCAGACGACGCGCCGTCGTCTGGTAGATCCGGGCGAGCAGGTCGAGCACCCGCGGCGAAGGACGACGCCTGCCCTCCGGCCACCCCTCCAGGTCGTACAAACGAGCGGTGCGCATCGAGGCCGTACCGGCGGGGTCCAGATCGTTGAACGCCGCTACCACCTGAGCGGCCGTCAGCCCATGGGCATAGCGGTGCAACAGCAACGGGCTGTCATCAAGATCGAGACTGAGCACGTCGGCGACCTGATCGTAGGTGAACCCCATGGCCCGCAGGGCCTCACTACGCTTCCGGCAGGTGAGCAGGACGCGATGCCCCTCGGTCATGTCCGCCCCTTCGATCAAGGCTGATCCGAACGCCAGTTCGTCATTTGTTCGGCATCTTAGTCGCTCAACGTAGGCATGTGGTTACGGATTCGGAGATTCGTGGAGTCAAAGCAGGTTGGGCGCAAGGGTCGTTGACGGGTCTCTGAAACGAGGGTGACCAGGTCCCACGATTGACGGCAGGTGTCCTCCCGCAGGGTGGCGCGGGGATGGGGACCGCTTCGAGGCCGGGCGAAAGTACTCCTCGGCGCGGGGTGGTCCCGCGATCACGGCAAGGAGGTGGCCGCCATGGCCGATCCCATCATCGACATCGCTACCGGCTCCCACGCCCGGTCAGAGATCGCCCCCGGCGACTGCGTCGTTCCCAGCGGGAGGATGGTGTGGCGCCGGGCCTTCACTGGGCTCGCCGAGGAGGCGCCCAAGGCCCGTGCCTTCGTACGCTGCCTGCTGGCCGGGACCCGATGGGTGGACGACACCGAGTTCGCCACCGCCGAACTGATCAACAATTCGCTGTTTCACAGCCGCTCGGGCAGGCCGGGCGGCTACTTCGTCGTCGAGGTGACCCGCCGGTCCCGAAGCGTGCGCGTCGGTGTGTACGACCTGGGGGGCGGCGGGGTGCCCGACATCAAGAACCTTCCGGGGGAAGTTCCGACGGACGGCGTTGTGGACGAGGTGCTCCGTGAGCATGGCCGTGGGCTCGACGCGGTCGCGAGGCTGGCCTCGCGGGTGGGTTACCGGGGCAATCCGGCCACCGGGCATCTCGTGTGGGCGCTGTTCGCCGAGACCGCGCCCCGGGCGGCGATCATCATGACCAGCGGATCGACCCCTGAAGTTCGGTGAACCCCCGTAAGGGATTCGCATGACCCTGGGGAGAGGGGTACGAAAGTAGCGACGGCACCTTGAGTGGTCATAATGGCGCAAGAGCGACATGGGCTGTCCTGCCGTGCACGCGGCGGGCCGTTCACCCTGGAAGAGGAGCGGATCGATGGCGATGCGGTTCGAGCATGAGTTCACGGTCCCCGTGCCGATCGAGCAGGCGTGGTCGGTGCTTCTCGATGTCGAGCGGGTGGCTCCCTGCCTGCCGGGCGTGACCCTCGACACCGTGGACGGCGACGTCCTGACCGGCCGGATGAAGGTCAAGGTGGGTTCCATCACGGTGACCTACCGGGGTGAGGCGTCCTTCACGTCGGTCGACAAGGACGCGCACGCGTTGCGCCTCAAGGCGTCGGGCAAGGAGGCGCGCGGCACCGGTACCGCCGGCGCGGTCGTCAGCGCGGCGCTGGTCGCGGAGGGTACGCAGACCAAGGTCAAGGTCGACACCTCGTTCACCGTGACCGGACGTCCGGCGCAGTTCGGGCGCGGGGTGATGGCCGAGGCCGGAGCCAAGCTCATCAACCGGTTCGCCGCCAACCTCGCCACGTTGCTCCGCGAGGCGCCCGAGGAATTGTCCCCGACCGCCGTGTCCGAGGGTGGCGTCCCTCCCTTGTCGGCGGAGCCCGCCGCCACCCCCTTCAACCAGCCTGTCTCCAGTCCGCTGGGCGAGCGCACCCCACCGGAGATCGTCGAGCCGATCCCCACCGGCGAACCCGTGGACGAGCCGCGGCCCATAGAGGCCGTGCCGACGGCTGAGCCCGTACCGGCGGCCCAGTCCGCGCCGGCGGCCCAGTCCGTGCCGGCGGCCCAGTCCGTGGAGCCCGCGCAGGGCGCGCGGCATCTGACGGCGGTGCCGGACTCCTACGACGCGCCGTACGCCGAGGAGGCCGCCGGGCGGGAGGCCCATCCCGCAGGGACGGCGCGCACGTCGCTGACCGCCGAGGAGGAGGCGCTCGACCTGCTGAAGATCGCCGGTATTCCGGTGCTCAAGCGGGCCGCACCGGCGGTCGCCGGCGTCTCCCTCGTGATCCTCATCGCCTGGCTGGTACGGCGTATCCTGGCTCGCCGGTGAGCACCGGGGACGAATCGCCGGTCACCCCGAGCGGACGGCTCGCCGGTAGGCACCGGGACGACGCGTCCTGACGCGCCTGCGGCCGTACGGGCGGGGTTGGCGATAAGTGATTCGGGTGGTGATATCACCCCTGGCCTCGGCGATAAGCGCAAAAGTCGGGCAAGAGGAGGTCAGCACTCGCCCGAGACCGGCGGCATGAGTATCTGTCTGGGCATACCCGAGTCAGCGTCAATGCCGACTCGGGGGATGAAGCATGCAGCCGGACGTCAGCGTTGTGCTCATCACGTTCAATGATTCCGCCCGGCTGCCGCGCGCCATCACGTCCGTACTGAACCAGTCCCTCCACAACCTCGAAGTCATCGTCGTGGACGACGCGAGCACCGACGACACCGCCCGCGTGCTCGCCCAGTTCGGCGACCCGCGCGTCAGGTACATCCGCAGGCAGACCAACAGCGGGGGGTGCGGGGCGCCGCGCAACACCGGGCTGGACGCGGCCCGCGCTCCATACATCATGTTCCTCGACAGCGACGACGAGCTGACCAGGCACGCCTGCAAGAGCCTGCTCAACGAGGTCGAAAGGACCGGCGTGGACTTCGCCGCCGGGCAGATCTCGCGGCTGTTCGAGGCGACCGGACGCACCCAGCGGTACTACCCGTCCCTCTACCGGCCGCGCAGGGTGGTCGAGGGCATCCGCAGCGAGCCGCGCCTGTTCCTCGACGGGTTCGCCACCAACAAGCTCTACCGCACCGCGTTCCTGCGCGAGCACGGCCTGCGCTTCGCCGAGAACATCCACTACGAGGACCACGTCTTCACGGCCGCCCTGTTCTGCGCCGCCCGGCGCTTCGCCGTCGTGCCGTGGGTGGTGTACCACTGGCGCCGCGCGGTCGACGCGACCTCCATCTCGCTCTCTATCCAGGAGCTGGACAACATCCGGCACCGGGTGCGGGCGGCGCAGATCAGCGACGCGATCCTGCGGGACAACGGCTGCTCTGACCTGGTCGGCGACAGGCAGCAGCGGTTCCTCGTCCAGGACCTGCGCGTCTACCTCAACAAGCTGCCGCGCCACACCACGGTCTGGATCAAGGAGTTCGCGTCGGTGGTGCGCCCGTACCTCGACGAGCTGGAGCCCGGAGTGCTGGGCAGGGCCGAGCCGATGACCCGGGTGTGCTGCCACCTCATCCGCACCGACCGGCCAGAGGACCTGGTGGTGGCGGCCCGTTCGCTGACCGGACCCAAGGCCGCGCCGCGCCACGCCATGCGGGTTGACGGCCGGACGTACTGGGGCCCGCGCGCCGACCCCGGCCTGGAGATCACCGGCCTGCGCCTGGCCGAGCTGCCGTTCACCGCGTCCAGGATCCGGCACGAGATCGCCGAGATGTCGTGCGAGGGGACGGTCGTGTCGCTGACCGTGCGCACCTACGACCCGTTCGCGGTGCTCCGCCGCTGGAAGACCGTGGCAGACCTGACCGTCAAGGGCATGAGCGTACGGCTGGAGCCGCGACGGCAGGCGGACGGCAGCTACCTCACGCAGGTGGAGATGGACCTCGCGGAGGCGCGGCTCGGCAGGCTGGGGTTCGACGGCTGGCGGGACGTGCGGATCGCGTTCACCCGTTCGGACGGGCACCGGACGAGCGACCGGCTGCTCGTCGATCCCACCGCGCCTCCGCTGGTGCTCACGGCGGGCCGGCACGAGGTCACGGTGGGCCCCGAGGGCGACAGCGCGTTCCTGCGCGTCTCCTGGCGCCCCGCCAGGCCGCTGCGCCGGGCGGCGCGGCTGCGCTCCCTGCGCACGCTGGTCGGCCGCGCCGGCCTGAAGCTGTGGGTGTACCGGCACCTGATCCACGTGGTGCCGCGCCGCCGCGACCTCGCGCTCTTCGAGTCCGACATCGGCGCGGGCTACACCGGCAACCCCAAGTACATCCACGAGGAGATCCGCCGGCGCGGGCTGCCGCTTGAGGTGTGCTGGTCGGTACGCGGAGAACGTACGCACTTCCCGTCCGACGTGCCCCTCGTACAGCGGATGAGCTGGCGGTACATCTGGGTGATGGCCCGCGCGGGCTACTGGGTGGACACGCACGGCTTCCCGCTCGACTTCCCCAAGCCGAAGGGGACCCGCTACCTGCAGACCTGGCACGGGCAGACGCTCAAGACGGTCGGCTTCGACTCCCCCGACCTGCGCGGCGACTTCCCCGGCCCCCGCGAGCAGTGGCGCTCCGCCGTGTCGCGGTGGGACGCTCTGGTGTCCCCCGGCCCGGAGTTCGAGCGGGTCTTCGTACCGTCGAACGGGTACACCGGCACCGTGCTCGGCTTCGGCTCGCCGCGCTGCGACGTCCTGGTCAACGGCGACCCGGCCGCCGGGCCCCGGGTGCGCGAGGCGCTGGAGATCCCCGAGGACCGCAAGATCCTCCTGTACGCGCCGACGTACCGTGACCGGTCGAAGCGGAGCGGGACGTCGGTACGGGCGGACCTCGACGCGCTCGCGGGGGCACTCGCGGACGAGTGGGTGGTGGTGCTCCGCACCCATCCGGCCGAGCGGTTCAAGGTGCCCGAGCGGATGCGGCACTTCGTACGGCCCGCCGGGTCGTACCCCGAGGTGAACGATCTCATCCTGGCCTCGGACGCGCTCCTCAGCGACTACTCGTCGATCATCTGCGACTACGCCTGCACCGGGCGGCCGATCCTGCTCTACGCCGACGACTACGAGGAGTACGTCCGGGTGGAGCGCGGGCTGAACTACGACCTGCGCGAGATCGCCCCAGGGCCCGTACTCGCGACCACATCCGAGCTGGTCGCGGCGCTGCGCGGGCTGCCCGCCGTCACCGCGGAGTACGCGGAGCGGTACGCGGACTTCGCCGGCCTGTTCTGCTCGGAGGAGACGGGCAAGGCCGCCCCACGGGTGGTGGACGCCTTCTTCCGCGGCTTCGGAGCCCGCCCGTGAACACTGCGAACACGGTCGTGTTCGCCTGCATGGACGCCGACACGCTCGGCGGCATCCAGCAGGTGACCCACACGGTCGCCCAGGGACTCGCCCTGCGCGGCCATGAGGTGCACGTGGTCGGCCTGCACGAGGCTCCCGACCCGTTCCGGTACGTCGAGCGGCCCCTGTACGAGCACCACGTGGTGCAGAAGCGCCCTCTCGGCGAGGGCCGGCGCCGGGTGGTGCGGCGGCGCTTCTCGCGGTTGCTGTCCTCGCTCGGACCGGGGTACGCGGTGCTGACCTCCCCCGGCGTGGTGTCGTGGATCGCCGACCTGCTGCCGCCCCGGCTGCGCTCCATCGGGCAGTACCACGGCTCGTTCGACCACGCGCGCGGGACCTCTCACTTCGCGTCCGTACGCCGGGACTACGGGGACCTCGGGCAGGCCGTGTTCCTGAGCCCCGACGACGCCGGGCGGTTCGCCGAGGAGGCGCTGCTGCCGAACACCGCGGACCTGCCCAACCCGCTGCGTGCGTGGCCGGAGAAGACGTCCTTCCTCGACGTGCCGCGAGTGCTGGGGGTCGGCCGCCTGGCCGCGGTCAAGCGCTTCGACCGGCTGATCACGGCCTTCGCCCGCGCCGCCCGCACCCGGTCCCAGTGGGAGCTGCACCTGATCGGCGACGGGCCCGAGCTGTCCCGCCTGCGCTCGCACGCCGCCTCCGTCGGGGTAGCCGAGCGTGTGGTGTTCCGCGGGCGGGTCCCGGCCTCGGAGATCGGCCAGGAGTACCTCAACGGCTCGATCCTCGGGCTCTCCAGCGAGCACGAGGGGTTCCCGCTGGTCGTGGGCGAGGCGGCCTCGTACGGCATGCCGACGGTCGCCTTCGACGTCTCGGGGGGCGTGCGGTCGCTGGTCATGGACGGCACGACCGGCGTGCTCGTGCCGCCCGCGGACGTAGACGCGTTCACCGGCGCGCTGAGCGGGCTGATGGCGGATCCGGCCAGGCGACGGCGGCTCGGAGCGGCGGGCCGGGTCCACGCGGAGTCGTTCCGGCTCGACAGGGTGCTGGACCGCTGGGAGGACCTGTTCGCCCGGACCCGCCGCTGACCCGCCCGTTGATCGGCCCGCCCGTTCGCGAGAACCGCGCGTGTGTGCCGGAGTTGATCGGCGTGTGTGCCGGAGCGGCATTCCCCGCGCGCATCAGGGGTGCTATCCCCTGATGAGCTCCTGGGACGCGCTGCGCGGCCTCGGAACCCGCGCGAGCGAGATCTGCCCGGAGGTGAGCATGGCAGGCAGGGGGCCGGGCTCGCGCAGGCGGTTGACCCAGTCACCGCCCTGCTGCTTGTACCGGGACAGCCTGCGCCGGGCGGCCGTCTTGCGGTAGGCCAGCAGTTGCTGGGCGGATGCCTTGGAGCCGGCCGTCTCGTAACCGTGCGCCCGGAGACGGCTTCCCAGCACCTGGTCGCAGAGCGCGATCTCCCAGGGTTCGAGCCGGGTGGCCCAGCCGCCCACGCTCGCCCTGGTGACCTCCCTGTGCGTGTTGTTGTGCCACACCTTGTACGCGGGCACCGCCATCCCTGCCACCTTCCGTGGCTCGCACATCGCGGGATCGAAGTCCTCCCCGATGAACGCGCACAGCTTGGTGAGCTCCGTCTCGGGGTCGGCGGTCAGGTCCTCGTAGCGCATCTCGTAATAGCTGCCCGCCGGCAGCCGCTCGGCGCAGCGCCGCCCGTGGTCGACCGACTCCGACCAGATGGCGACCGCATGGAAGACGTCGAGCCTGAACCAGGGCATCTCCTTCAGCGAGGCCACGCAGTCGCGCCCGTCCCTGATCATGTTGACGAACTGGGCGTCGGGGAAGAGCCGGAGCAGGGCGTCGACGTGCTTGACGTAGCAGGGCCGCTTGTCCCCCCAGCGCGGCTTGCCGAACCGCTCGGCGTACGCCCGGAAGGCCTCTCCGGTCACCGACCCCAGCGACCCGGGGCCCTCGACGGCCCTGCGCACGTACGTCGCGCGGTCGATGCCCAGCTGGCGGAACTTGGTGGCCTTGTCGGTGGCGATCCACTCGGCCAGCCTGCGCCGGTTCTCGGCGTCGCGCATGTCCCCGTAGAGGCGGCGGCGGAAGTACGCCGAGAGCAGGAAACGGGTCTCCGGCGGCACCGCGACGCGCTCGTGCGAGTGCAGCATGAGCTGCAGCAACGTGGTGCCGGAACGCGGACATCCGATGACGAAGATCGGCCTGTCGGGACTCATCTCTACACCCCCGTGAAGAACGGGTCGGTCCGCACGTGCCGCTGGTCGTCCTGGTCCGGCTCCATGAGCCCGTCCTGCCCCGCGAGCGCACGGGTGGAGAGCCACATGCGGTAGACGAGGAAGATCTCGTTGAGGACGAGCAGGGCGCCGGCGCCGGTCGTGACCGGAAGCAGCGCCGAGGACCCGAGCAGAGGCGCGACCACGAACACGGCCGCGTGGAACTCGATGCCGCTCATCAGATGGGTGCGCACCCGGTGCCGCGCGAGGCACTCGATCAGGCGCTCACGCGCGCTCATCGCGACCGGGGCCTCCCCCTCCGGCAGGGGCGCCCGCTCCTGGTCGTACGGCGCGCGGCGCGGTGAGGGCGGGGCATGGGAGAGCGCCCCGGGGGAGATGGGCTGGGTGGAGGTCAGTGAGTCGCCGGGGACGGACGCCTGCCGGGGGATCGTGGCGCCATGAGCCGCTATCCCCTGGAGCCCCGGCGCGTGACCATCCGGCGCGGGTGACCCGGCATCCGGCTCACGGTCGCCCGGGTCGTACGAACCGTCACGGTCGCCCGGGCCGTACGAGCCGTCGTGGGACGCGGCGACGTGGAGGCCCGGCTCGCGTGAGCCGTCGCGGCGGACGTACTCGCGGGCGCCGGGGTCCTCGTCGCCCATCTCACGCGAGCGGGCGTCGCGTTCGGCGATCTCGTACACCGCCGGCTCGTACGGCGAGGCCATCTGGTCGTAGGGCTCGTAGGACCCGTACCCCTCGTACGGGCCGTACGCGTGGTCGGGAAGATCGGGAGCCGAGGAGCTGTAGGTCATGTCGTACCCCGGGCCCTGGTCCAGCGACTCGACGGCCATGGCGTCGCGCACCGCCGCCAGCTCCTCGCGGCGCGCGATGCGCCTGCGGAGCTTCACCGTCTGGCGCACCCGCTTCATCTGCGGAGCGTTGACGTAACGGAACAGGTCGAGGATGGCGATCCCGGCGCCGAGCAGCACATAGGCGAGCCGTCCGGTCGCGGCGTACTGACCGTAGGCGATGCCGAAGGCGCAGCAGATGACGCGGATCCGGTCGCCGACGTAGTCGAGCCAGAGGCCGAACGGGGTGCCGGTGCCCTTGAGGCGGGCGATCTTGCCGTCCACACAATCGATCATGAAGCTGACGTAGAACAGCACCGCACCCAGCACGAGGCGATTGGCCGCGAAACAGGCCGCGGAGGCCATGCCGAGTACCAGCGAGAAGCGGGTAAGGGCGTTCGGGGTGATCTCGGTGCGATTCGCTACGAACAGTGCCACCCGGCATGCCACCGGGTCGACCATGAACACCGTCCACCATGAGTCTCGGCGTTTGCGCGTCGCCCGGACGTCATCCAGCGAATAGGACCTCATGACAGCCAGCATGGCCACGTGAAGCCACCTAAAACTCACCCTCTGTAACTAACATGAGATCTCTAGATGCTTTCTTGACCGCCCCTGGCGACTGATCCACACGCCTTGACCTCCGGGCGCACGAAGGCGAGCCGCCGGTCGCCCGCGCAACACGCAACACGCCTTCCAACCACGCTGTGTACACTGCCGACCACATATCGTAGTGACCATGACCTCGACGCGCAGGAAGGCGCATTTGACGGAGCTGAGCGTCATCGTCCCGATCTACAAGGTGGAGCCTTACCTCGCCGCGTGCCTCGACTCGCTGGCGTCGCAGACCTGGCGCGACCTGGAAGTCATCATGGTCGACGACGGCTCCCCGGACGCCAGCGCCGCCATCGCCGCGCGGTTCGCCGCACGCGACTCCCGGTTCCGGCTGGTCAGCCAGCCGAACATGGGCTTGGGCGGCGCGCGGAACACCGGCGTCGGCCACGCCTCCGGCGAGTTCCTCGCCTTCGTCGACAGTGACGACCTGCTCCCCGAGTACGCCCTTGAGTATCTCGTCGCGAGCCTGCGCGCGACCGGGTCGGACTTCGCGACGGGCAACGTCGACGTGCTCACCTCCCGTGGCAGGAGGCGGTCGCCGATGCACCGCCCCATTTTCCGCGGGTCGGCGGCCGGGACCCATGTCACCCGCAGGCCCGTCCTGCTGTACGACCGGCTGGTGACCAACAAGCTGTGGCGCCGCTCCTTCTGGGACCTGCACGGCCTGCGGTTCCCCGAAGGCGTCCTCTACGAGGACATCCAGGTCGCCATCCCCGCGCACTTCCTCGCCGCGAAGGTGGACGTGCTGGCCGCCCCCGTGTACGTCTGGCGTCGTCACGCGAGCTCCATCACCCGCAACCGGGTGAACATCAAGAGCATGGAGGACCGCTTCTCGGCCGTCGCGTCCGTACGCCGGTTCCTTGAGGAGCACGGGTCGCGCAGGCACCTGCGCGAGTGGGACCGCGTTGCGCTCGACTCCGACCTGCGGATCTTCATGCACCTCCTCGACCGCGCCGACGAGCCGTTCCAGGAGCGCTTCCTCGATCTCACGGCCGCCTACCTCGGCCAGGTCCACCGGGCGTCGACCGACCACCTCACCGCGATCAGACGCCTCCAGTGGCATCTCGCCGGGCGCCGGATGCTTCCCGAGCTGCTCGAAACGGTCACCTTCGAGAGGACCGCCACCGACGAGCACGCGCCGGCCGTGCGGCACGGGCTCCGCCACTACGGGCGGCTTCCCTTCCTGGACGACCCCAGGTACGCCGTGCCGCGCGAGGTCTACCGCATGCGCGACGACCTCGCGCTCGAACAGGAGGTGCGCGCGGTGGCCTGGCGGGCGGGCAAGCTGGTCCTGTCCGGCCGTGCCCGCGTCCTGCACCTGCGCGCCACCCGGCGGCGCGACCAGCAGCTGGTCGCCTGGCTGGTGCAGAAGGACGCCCGCCGCCGGCTGCCCCTGGGCGTCGTCCTCGGGGCCCGGGGCCGCTACCGGCTCACCGTCGATCCGCGCCGGCTCCATCTCAGGCGGGCGTCGTCACCGGCCACCTGGACGGTGGAGCTGTGGGTCCAGAACCACGGCGTCTTCCATCGGGCCGAGCTCGGCCCACCGGCCCACATCAAGGCACGGGGCCTGGTGAGCATGCAGATCGAGCAGGGGGTGTGGGCCCGGCCTCACTGGTCCGACCAGAAGACGCTGCGGATCACCGTCGGCCCGTCCGTGGCCCTCCTGACCGGCCATCGCCTCGCCGGGGAGTCCCTGGAGCTCTCGCTGGAGGGGTCCGTCCAACTCGGCGACGACGGCCGGCTGTGCCTGACGCCCCGGCCGGGCGGCCTCACGAGCCACCACGCGCTCGTACGGGGCGACGGGCCGGCGTCGTTCGTGGCCCGCGTTCCCTTAGCCGCGCTGAAACGGAGCACCACCGGTCGGCAGTCCGAGTGGCGGGCGCACGTCATGGGCAGCGCGCTGCGTGAGCCGATCGCGGTCACCCTGACCGGCACCAAGCCCCGGCCCCGCCACGTCGTCGCCGACCAGGAGATCGCCCTGCGCCGGGCCGCCGCCGACGAGCTCGCCATCCGCGTACGGAACCCGCGCACCAACGCGACGATCTTCCCCGCGGAACGCCAATCAATTGTCTGATCGATACCTATACTGCGAGATTTTCCGTCTGTTCGGGGGGTGGGATAAGGTGGCGCGGCGCTGACGGAAATGGAGAAAACTCGATGCGGCGATGGATTCCGATCGTGCTCGCGGCCACCGTGGCCCTGGCGGCGGCACCGCCCGCATCCGCCGACGACAGTGCGTCCAAGGGTGCCGTCAACTGCGCGAAGGTCAAGTGCATCGCCCTCACCTTCGACGACGGCCCGGGCCCGTACACCGGAAAGCTGCTCGACCTCCTGCGCGAGCACCGTACGAAAGTCACGTTCTTCCTGGTCGGCCGGCGCGTCGCGAAGTTTCGGAAAACCGCGCGCAGAATGGCGCGCGAGGGCCACGAGATCGGCGGCCACACGTACACTCATCCGCACCTGACCTCCCTTTCCGACGACGAGGTACGGGACGAGATCGTCCGGACCCAGGACGCCATCCGCCGGGCCACCGGCAAGGAGCCCGACATCATGCGCCCGCCGTTCGGCGACACCGACGACCGCGTGAGATCCATCGCGGCCGAGCTGGGCCTGTCGCAGATCGTCTGGGACGGCTCCTCGCGCGACTGGGAACTGCGCGACACCGCCGCCATCACCAAGAAGGTCCTCGGCCTCGCCAAGCGCGACCGCGTCGTCCTCATGCACGACATCTGGCCCGAGACCGTCAAGGCCATGCCCAAGATCCTGACCACACTGGAGAAGCGGGGCTACCACGTCGTCCCGGTGAAGTCCCTCCGCCGCGGCAGACAACTCAACGCGGGCGAGACCTACCCCATCGGCGGCTGGAACTGAGATAGGCGACTTACGGCCCCGCCCACTCTCCAAAGCCCGCCCCGGAGCCTGCGCCGGGATGATCAGCAGACTCACGCGAACTGACCTGAGGCTGATCAGGGAATGTCTTCGCTGGGCTCGCCGGGAGCGGAGTCGGTGGGAAGGGGGTGGCAGGTGTGGAGGCGCCAGTGGCTGATGGCCGGGTCGGCGAGGGCTTCGTTGACGGTTTCCTTGATCTGCGCGGGGGTGGCGTCGTCGCCGGTCTCCACGCGGATGGTGATCTCTCCGTTGGCCTGTGTGAGGTCCTTGCGCCATTGATCGGGCAACAGGGCCAATATGCGGATGCCGTCGATCGGTGACTTACCCGCTGGGTGTGACGGCGTGGTGTGCATCGTTAATTCGACCAGCATTATCTATCGTCCTCATTCAGTCCCAGGTGGTGCCGTTCGTGCCTGCCGGGGCGGAATCCCATCGTCGCGCCAGGGTGTCGGCCAGGGCCGAGTCCCAGGTCGTGCCGGTGGTGTTTGGGGGCGGTGTCTCAGGTGGTGCTCATGGCCGAGACACGGGATGCCGTGTCCTCGGTGGTGCCGGCGGTGAGGATGGTGCGGCCGCCGATGGCGATGCTACAAGCGCAGCGGCCGAGACGGCGGCGGCGGACGCTTTCGCGACGAAGTTGAAATTGATCCGAGAGGGTGGAGCGGTTCGCCATTGTATTTCACTTTCCCAGGGACCGCGCATTCTCCACCCCAGGGATGCGCGTTCATTCTCGTGGAAACGATCCGACGGGAATGACAGCCACAAACCAGACGAACCGGCGGCCGCAAGAAGCGTGCGGGCGACCGCTGCCTGGCGGTCGGGCCGCGGACGTGTCCATCCGCGCCTTCAGGGGTTGCATCACCCCAGGTCAGGGTTACCATAGTGCTGAATTGCCGTCGAGTTGGATTAGACGTAGACATTACAGGGACGGCGGCTGCTAATGTTGTCGCCAAGCATTTTAGTGGTCGCGTTCAACTCCAATGACGGTCCGAGTCGATTCGAAAGAAGGAACATGAGCGGTGTGCACGAAAAGGCCGAGCTGTACGCGCTCGACATCTCGGATGTGACCTGGCTCAGCGCCCCGGGGAGCAGTTCTGAAGACCGCATAGAGATCGCGTACCTGCCCGGCGGCGCGGTCGCGCTCCGCAACCCGTCCGACCCCAACGGCACGGTGCTCAGATACACGGCCGCCGAGTGGCACGCCTTCGTGCTGGGCGTCCAGGACGGGGAGTTCGACGACTGATCGCCGATCGGCCGGTGATCGGGCGAAGTAGGGCCCCCGAGACTGATCGGGGGCCCTACGCGCATACGAGTCCCGGCCCTGAGCGTGACGGGTCTAACGGGGCACGACCCCGATGACGGCGGCGTTACCTCTGCGGTCGATCTTGACTACGGCCGCCGCCCGGTCGCCCGTCAGGTCGTCCTGGAGGTGCTGGGCCTCGTCCTGCGGGAGGAACAGGCTGTCGATCCCGCAGGACAGCGACCCGTACCCCCACGTCTGGCACGCCAGGTACGGCTGGGCGGCCGGGCGTTGCCGTACGATTCCGGCGCCCTTCCACAGGCCGCCGTCGGGGACGAGCGGCACGAACGCCGCTCCCGCCTCCTGGCCGTCGGCGGTCGGCAGCCCCGGGTAGACCAACCCCACGTACGCCCCCCGGAAGGGATCGACCGGGTCGAGGGGTCCCGCGGCCAGGCGGTATTCCGTGCCGGTCAGCCTGGCCGAGAGCCGAGGGGCGACCGCCACCACGAGCAACACGGCCTGCAGGAGCAGCGCGGCGGCCACCAGCACCGGGCGCGAAAGCAGGAGACGGCGGTTCATCGGGTCGCCTCCATCAGGCGGCGACGCCCGTAGAAGGCCAGCGTTCCGGTGAGGATCAAGACCACCCCGAGGACCAGGAAGAGCGCGGCCCCGGTGAACAGGGGCTGGAACACGGCGAAGCTCTGCGCCGTGACGAAGACCACGAGGGCGGCCGTCGCGAGGAAGACGAGGTACGACAGGTCACGCCGGGCCGCGGCGACGGCGAACCAACTCGCCGCCAGGATGTAGACCAGGGTGCCCACCACCGCCCGCGCCGTCTGCCCGGCGGTGAACCCGCCCGAGTACCCGTAGTCGCCACCGGGCGACCACACCACCAGCAGCAGTGCGAGCCCGGTCATGATGCCCACGGCGAGCACCTCGCGGCGGCCGTTCGCGTCACCCAGGACGAGCGCGGCGCCCACGGCGACCGCCGCCAAGGCCAGCCCGGCCCAGAGCGCCGCCGAGCCGAACAGCTCGTCCCGCCCCACACCGGGGAAAGCCGCGACGAACAGCCCACAGAGCGCCAGCACCACCCCGGCCAGCCGCCACGGCGCCGCGAACCTGATCCGTACTCCGGAGGAGGCCGAGCCGGACGGCCGGCCCGGCGGTGCGGATTCCAGGTGCCCGGCCGATGGTGCGGATACGGGATGTACGGCCGATGGTGCGGGAGCCGGTGGCCGAGCCCGCTCGTGCAGGACCGCGGCCGACAACGCGACCGCGCCTGCGAACAGCAGGGACATCGAAACGGCCGCCGCGCCGTCCGCCTGCTCCCCGACGAGCCAGCCGTACCAGGTGGCCCCGATCACCAGCGCCGCGACGAGCGGGCCCGCCGCACCGGTCGCGTACGCGTAGGCCAGCGTGCCCGCGGCCCACACACCGAGGAGGACGGAGGTGTACGCGGGAACCTGGAGGCTCTGCGCCGTCTGGAAGATCACTCCACCACCGGCAAGGACCGTGACCAGCCTGGCCGCCTGCTTCCCTGCCGGATGCGACAGGACCTCCCCGATGACCGCCGAGCCGATCCAGACCAGGACGATCCCGGCGAGGCGGGCCAAGGGCGGGAGCTGGTCGAGATTCGCGGACACGAGCCAGATGAGCCCGACGCCGAGAAAGCCGCCACCGAGCACCAGCACGAGCCGTTCGAGGCTCAAGCGCCGGCCGACGGCGTAACGGCCCCCGATGCGCCGCGCCGTGTCGGCGTCGATGATCCCCTCCGCCTGCCACCGGGCCAGTTCCCCGTGCAGCCACGCCAGGCGGCGTGCCGGAACCTGCCGGATCGATTCCATCCCGCGTTGCCTCCTGTCATCCCCCGGCCCGATGCGGCCGATTGCCCCAGTTTGGCGTGACAGAGGAGCTTAGAGTATGAGCATCCGTACTCAACTCCGGAAGTGCCTTCACCTCAGGGCGAGCGGGTGGCCGGCAGGGAGCGGGTCAGGCGGCGGCCCAGGTGCTGCATGGGGCGTTCGACGAGGCGGTAGCTCAGCCAGCTACAGCACAGCACCACGGCGACGAACGCGACGGCGAGCAGGGCCTGGACGGCCATCGGCCGATCGCGGGGGTCACCGAACAGGGTGACGAAGAGCTTCGGCAGCGGATGGACGGGTGACCGCCGCGACCGTACGGAGGCCGGAGATCTGTCCCCGCCCTCGACTCCGGGACGTACGTCCGTTCAGCAGCGGCTGCATGCCAAGACCTCTGAGGTTCCAACCCGGCCAGCTCTCCTTGCGTTGATACAGGCGAAAGGAGACGCATGGATAGATATGAGGGTTTCAAGGAGTTCGTTGGCAGCCGCCAGCAGTCGCTGATGCGCAGCGCCTACCTGCTCACCGGGGACGCCAGCCGGGCCGAGGACCTGCTGCAGACCGCGCTCATGCGGACCGCGAGGCACTGGCCCCGGCTCGTAAAGGACGGCAATCCGGAGGCGTACGTCCGCAGAGCCCTGATCAACCAGCACATCTCCTGGTACAGGCGGCTGCGCGGGACCGTGGAGGTGCCCATCGCACACCCTCCCGAACACGGCCGCGATCTCGGCGACGAAAGCCTGCACCGCCTCGCGCTGCGTCAGGCCCTCCTGCGGCTGACGCCCCGCCAGCGCGCCGTCCTGGTGTTGCGCTTCTACGAGGACCGCACCGTCGACGAGACCGCCGACCTGCTCGGCTGCTCCCCGGGCACGGTCAAGAGCCAGACCAACCACGCCCTGGGACGGCTGCGCGTCCTCGCCCCCGAACTGGCCCATCTGCTCCACGACGTCGTACCCCAGGAGGTCGCCCGATGACCGGAATCCGCGACGAACTCGAACTCCTCGCCGCCGAGGCTCCCACGGTCGCCCTGGCCGACCGCGCGGTGCGTGGGGCGCGACGCCGGCGGGCGGGCGCCTTCGGCTCGGCGCTGACGGCGCTGGTCGCCGTGGCGCTGAGCGCGACCGTACTGACCGGCGGTCCAGACCGGAACACGATCAGCACCAAGGTCACCGACGTGCTGCCCGCCGCGGGGGTGGACCCGCTGAGTCACGCTTACTACGACTGGTGCGGGCAGAGCACCGGCTTCGCGGGCAAGGAGTGCGTCCAGTGGCGGGTGGTGACGCGGACCGGCCAGAGCTTCAGGATGCCGGAGGCACTGGGCGTCTACACCGAGCAGAGCAGCGAGAACTATATGAACGCCGCCGCTCCGTTGGCGATCACACCGGATGGCCGGAGGATCGCGTACTACAGCGACAAGGACCAGAAGTTCGCCGTACGAGACCTGGCGAGCGGCCGGATCTGGCTGACCCCGCAGACCGTGAGCAGGACGACGATGGTGTCCGGAGGCGGGCTGCTGCGGCTGTCACCCGACGGCCGCTTCCTCGGCCTGAACGGTGTGGGCTGGCCGAACGTGGTCGTCGACGTGGAGAGCGGACAGACCACCCCGATCCCCGAAGGATGGCATGCGCAAAGGGTGCCCAGCGGTGGCACGCCGGTCGTCGTGGCCGACGAGGGTTTCCAGTTCGGCCTGCTGGCCGAGGGGAAGGTACGTCCCTTCACCGCGGCGGGCACTTCCACGACGCTGAGCGCGCTGGCGCCCGACGGGCGGACGGTGGCCTACATGACCCGCGGCAAATCGCCCAAGGACGGCGACGACGAGGACCGACCGGACGACACGATCGTCACCGTCGACGCGACGACGGGAAAAACCCTGACCACGGCGAAGTTCCGGGGCGCGCCCAAGGACTTCAGGCCTTGGCTGGTGGGCGGATGGCACAGCCCCACGGAAGTGTCGGTCGCGGCCTCGATCTACGACTGGTCGCTGAAGGGCCGGGAGGGCGATACGCCGACCCTGGGCGAGACGACGTACGCGGTCGACGTCACCACGGGCCAGGTCCGGAAGCTGGCCACCTACTCCTACCGCGCCTGGTCCGGTGACGTCGTGATCCCCGACTTCTGAAGGCCGGCCGCGTCATAGCAGCGGGTGGCCGGCAGGGAGCGGGTCAGGCGGCGGCCCAGGTGCTGCATGGGGCGTTCGACGAGGCGGTAGCTCAGCCAGCTACAGCACAGCACCACGGCGACGAACGCGACGGCGAGCAGGGCCTGGGCGGCCATCGGCCGCTCGCGGGGGTCACCGAACAGGGTGACGAAGAGCTTCAGCAGCGGATGGTGCAACAGGTAGACCGAGTAGCTGATCATGCCCAGCCAGACCAGCACGCGCGGCACCGTACGACGCCGCAGGGCCATGCCGAGCGCGAAGGTCACCCCGGCCATCACCAGCGTGGTGATCCACACGCGGGGGTAGGACCACCAGCCGTACGTGAAGGCGAAGAAGGGGATGACGGCCAGCAGGACGGTCACCACCGCGACCGTACGGAGGCCGGAGACCTGTCCGCGCTCCCAGCGGTGGATCACCGTACCGGTGAACATCACCGCGAGGATCGCGGCGCCCAGCCAGGGCGTACGGCTGCCGAGGAGCAGGAGCGTCACGGCCAGGCCGCCGATGAGCAGCGCGCCGGCCGTGCGCGCCCTGCCGGAGCCGGTGACCACGCACGCCAGCCCGGCGACCACGACGCCGAGAGCGACGAAGGCGGCCGGGCCGCGCGCGAGGACGGGGGCCGCCAGCACCAGCCCGACGACGAGCGCGGCGACGGCGAACGCCACGGCCCAGACCCCGCTGCGCCGGTGGAGGCCCCCGACGAACAGTGCCGTGATCAGGAGGTAGAAGACCATCTCGTACGAGAGCGTCCACATGGTGTCGGCGACACCGGCGGAGCCGACCACGTCGACGAGCATGGTGGCGTGCGCGGCAGCCGTGGGCAGATCGGGCACGACCGCCGGGCGCAGCGGCACCAGCGGGAGCATCACCAGCACGAGCCCGATGACCAGGAAGTAGAGCGGATAGAGCCGGAAGAACCTGCCGGCCCAGAACGAGCGCACATCACCCCGCCGCTCCAGCGACGCGGGAATGATGTAGCCACTGACCAGGAAGAACACGAGAACGCCGTACATGCCAAGGTTGAACCAGTGAGGCCGCAGCCCCGGCAGGAACCGGTAGAACATGTGCTCAAGCAACACGGCCGTCGAGGCCACACCGCGAATCGCGTCGAGCCAGGCCAGCCTGTGCCCCGGAGAATCAACGGAAGCGGGCGCCGTCTCGGTACGCGGCTGAGCCATAAGCATTCGACAAAACTTACCGGCCCGAGGCCGGGCAAACCGTCAACCGGCCTATTTACGTTGTTAATCCCATTTGCACCGCTTTATCTGGGACTAAACACTAATAGCCGTCATACCGCGACCGGTCACTCCCACTCGATGGTGCCCGGGGGCTTGCTGGTCACGTCGAGGACGACGCGGTTGATCTCGCGGACCTCGTTGGTGACGCGGGTGGAGATGCGGGCCAGCACGTCGTACGGCACGCGCGACCAGTCGGCCGTCATGGCGTCCTCGCTGGTCACCGGCCTGAGCACGACCGGGTGGCCGTACGTGCGGCCGTCGCCCTGTACGCCGACCGAGCGCACGTCGGCGAGCAGCACGACCGGGCACTGCCAGATGTCGCGGTCGAGACCCGCGCGGGACAGCTCCTCGCGGGCGATGGCGTCGGCCTCGCGCAGGATGGACAGCCGGTCGTGGGTGACCTCGCCCACGATGCGGATGCCGAGCCCGGGGCCGGGGAACGGCTGGCGCCACACCATCGCGGACGGCAGGCCGAGCTCCTCGCCCGCCCGGCGTACCTCGTCCTTGAACAGGGTGCGCAAGGGCTCGACCAGGGAGAACTTCAGGTCGTCCGGCAGGCCGCCCACGTTGTGGTGGGACTTGATGTTGGCCGTGCCCGTGCCGCCGCCCGACTCGACCACGTCGGGGTACAGGGTGCCTTGGACGAGGAAGTCGACGGGGCCGTCGGCGAGGATGGCGCGCTGCTCGTCCTCGAAGACGCGGATGAACTCGCGGCCGATGATCTTGCGCTTCTCCTCGGGGTCGGACACCC
The DNA here is from genome assembly GCF_040649355.1 of Sphaerisporangium sp. NPDC049002. NCBI lineage: Bacteria > Bacillati > Actinomycetota > Actinomycetes > Streptosporangiales > Streptosporangiaceae > Sphaerisporangium > Sphaerisporangium sp. NPDC049002. The sequence goes on from NZ_JBEZFH010000005.1 coordinate 19,967, forward strand.
CGGACAGGGCCTTCAGGAACCGCTCGGCGGCGTCCACGACCCGCAGCCTCACACCCGTGGCCGCGACGAAGTCGCGCTCGACCTGCTCGGCCTCACCCTTGCGAAGCAGCCCGTGGTCGACGAAGACGCAGGTCAGCCGGTCGCCGATGGCCCGCTGGACGATCGCGGCGGCCACCGCGGAGTCGACGCCGCCCGACAGCCCGCAGATCGCCCGCCCCTCGGGGCCGACCTGCTCGCGCACGGCCTCGATGGCGTCCTCGACGATGTTGAGCATGGTCCAGGACGGGCGGCAGCCCGCCGCGTCGAGGAAGTGCCTCAGCACCGTCTGGCCGTGCTCCGAATGCAGGACCTCGGGGTGGAACTGCACGCCGTACAGGCCTCTGTCGCGGCACTCCATGGCCGCGACCGGGGTGTCCTTGGTCCACGCGGTGACCTCGAAGCCCTGCGGGGCCGCGGCGACGCTGTCGCCGTGCGACATCCAGACCGACTGGGCCGAGGGGAGCCCGGCGAAGAGCACGCCCTCGCTTCCCACGGTCAGTTGTGTGCCGCCGTACTCGGCGATGCCGGTCTGGGCGACCTGGCCGCCGAGGACCCGGGCCATCTCCTGGAAGCCGTAGCAGATGCCGAAGGTCGGCACCCCCGTCTCGAACAGCCCCTCGGGGGCCGCGGGGGCGCCCTCGGCGTACACCGAGGAGGGGCCGCCGGACAGGATGATCGCCTTCGGGTTCTTGGCCAGCATCTCGCTCACCGGCATGGTCGAGGGGACGATCTCGGAGTACACGTGGCACTCACGGACCCGCCGGGCGATCAGCTGCGCGTACTGCGCGCCGAAGTCGACGACAAGCACCGTGTCGAACTCAGACACCGAAAAGACCCCCCAAAAGACGCCGCGGTCCCCACAGTCTATCGGCGGCCACCGCTGCCGGGACGCCTCCCAAGATCCTCCGGGGACGCCCTCCCGCGATCCTGAACCGCGCCCTAGGTAAATGCGTCGTAGGGGCATGAGGACTTCACTTGGTACGGCTGCGGCCGTCGCGCTCGCCGTAGGGCTGGTGGCGGCGGCCTGCACGAACGGCGGGAGCGCAACCGCGCCCGAAGCCGGGGAACCCGTGGCACTGGGCAACATAAAGCTCGTCTCGTACACCGGTTGCGATGACATGCTGGAAGGCTTGCGCAAGGCCACCGCGGAGAACGTGGGCCCCTATGGCCTCGGCGGGAACATGATCCTCTTCGCCGCCGGCGGGGCGGAAGACGCCATGGCCAAGTCCTCGGCGCGGTCGTCCGGGCCCACCTACTCGACGACGAACGTCAACGAGGCGGGCGTCGACGAGCCTGACCTGGTGAAGACCGACGGCAAGCGGATCGTCACCTTCGGCCGGGGCGTGCTCCGCGTGGTCGACGTGGCGTCGAAGAAGGTCACCGGCACGCTGCGGCTCCTGCCGGCCGAGCAGGGATGGGCGCCCGGCGACCTGCTCGTCCACGGCGACCGCGCGCTCGTGATCCTCTCCCAGGGCGGCGCCGTCCCGATGGGCGCCATGGCCAAGCAGCGCCCGTTCGTCGGACCGAAGTACGTGCTGGTCGACCTCAAGGACCTGAAGGTCCTGGGATCGATCACTCCGTACGGGAACCACGTGGACGCCCGCATGACCGGCTCGTCCGTACGGATCGTGGTCAGGTCGCAGCCCGAGTTCACCTTCGCCGAGGCGCGCCAGGACGAGCCCGAGTCGAGCCTGATCAAGCGCAACCAGGACATCGTGCGCGCCGCGCCTATCGACGCCTGGCTCCCGAAGTACGAGGTCGCCGGGCCCGACGGCGCCGCCCGCACGGAGAAGGTGAAGTGCGAGCAGGTCAGCCACCCGGAGGACTACACCGGGACCTCGATGCTGACCGTGCACACGATCGACCTGGAAGCCGGGCTCGACGCCGGCGACCCGATCAGCGTGGCCGCCGACGGTGACACCGTCTACGCCACCCCCACCAGCCTGTACGTCACCAGCAACCCCCGCTGGTGGGTCCGGCGCGTCATCGACGACGTCTCCCCGGCGGACACGCCCCCGGTGAGCACCTCCCCCGGCGAAGCGGAGGCGTCCTCCTCCGGCACGGCGGTCGCCCCCAAGGACCCGCCGAGCTCGCCTCCGGCCGAGAAGGTCGAGCCGAGTGACGACCCGTCGATGCCCACACTGCTGCCCGAGCCGACGGCGACGGCGACGCCCACCACGGGGTCGCCGAGCGCCGAGAGCACCCCTGTGTACAAGGCGCCGCCTGAGCAGACCGAGGTGCACCGGTTCGACATCACGGCTCCGGGAGCGCCCAGGTACGTCGCCTCCGGGGTGGTCCCCGGGCGCCTGCTCAACCAGTACTCCCTGTCGGACTACGAGGGGAGCCTGCGGGTGGCCACCACGTCGTTCGGCGACGAGGGGGTGGCCTCGGAGAAGAGTTCCAGCGCGGTCTACGTCCTCGACTCCGGCACGCTGGCGAGGACCGGCCAGATCACCGGTCTCGGCAACGGCGAGCGGATCTACTCGGTGCGCTTCATCGGCCCCGTGGGGTACGTCGTGACGTTCAAGCAGGTGGACCCGCTCTACACGCTGGACCTGCGGGACCCGGCGCGGCCCAAGGTCACCGGCGAGCTGAAGATCACCGGATACTCCGCCTACCTGCACCCGGCCGGAGACGGGCGGCTGATCGGCATCGGACAGGAGGCGAGCGACAAGGGACGCACCCTCGGAACCCAGGTCTCGCTGTTCGACGTCAGCGACCCGGCCAAGCCCGCCCGGCTGTCGCAGTACCACCAGAAGGACTCCGGCTCGGAGGCCGAGTGGGACCCGCACGCGTTCCTGTACTGGCCCGCGTCCGGCGTCGCCGTCCTGCCTCTCAACACCTGGGGCGTCGAGGGGCAGGACAGCCAGTCGGCCGCGCTGGTGCTCAAGGTCGGAGATGACGCGATCACCAAGACGGGGCTGGTCACCCACCCGAAGCCGAAGAAGTCCAACGACCCGATTCCGCCCGACCCCATGATCCGGCGCTGCCTCGTCATCGGCGACACCCTGTGGACGGTCTCCGACATGGGGCTCAAGGTCAGCGACACGAAGACCCTGGCGGAGGAGGGCTGGATCCCCTTCGCCACCTGACGGGCGGCCTCGGCTGGTTCGACGCGCTTCCAGGCCGTATCGCGCAGTACGGCCCGGAGTGCCAGGCCGCACGTTCCGGTCCCGATCCGACGGGACCGGAACGTGCGGCCCAGGGCATACTCGGGCTCAGCCCGATTCGGACCGGATCAGACCGGCTCAGGAGGGCCTCCTGAGCTGAGGACCGACGTCCGGCTCAGACCGGCTCAAACCGACCTAGGCCGGGCTCAGACCGGCTTGGTCTCCGCCTCGCCCGAGGGGACGATCTCCGGGGCGCCGAGGCGGATGGCGTCGGCCTCCTGGTCGGTGTCCTGCTCCTGCGAGGCCCGCTCGGCCTCCACGCGCTTGGTGTAGTACTCGACCTCGCGCTTGACCTGCTCCGCGTCCCATCCGAGCGGCCCGGCCAGGAGCTCGGCCGCCTCCTCCGCCACGGCGGTGCCCCGGTGGAAGGTCTCGATCGAGATGCGCGTGCGGCGCGTGAGCGCGTCATTGAGATGGCGGGCGCCCTCGTGGGTGGCCGCGTAGACGATCTCGGCCCTGAGGTAGTCGTCGGCGCCCGTCAGCGGGCGGGCCAGCGACGGATCGCGCTCGATCAGCGCCAGCACCTCGTCGATCAGCGACCCGTACCTCTGCAGCAGGTGCTCGATGCGGGCGACGTGAAGGTGCGAGGAACGCGCCAGGCGGTGCCGGGAGTTCCAGAGCGCCTGGTAGCCCTCGGCGCCCACGAGCGGGATCTTGTCGGTGCAGGACGGCGGCACGCGCTGGTCGAGGCCGTGCGCGACCGCGTCCACCGCGTCCTTGGCCATCACGCGGTACGTCGTGTACTTCCCGCCCGCGATCATGACGAGGCCGGGGACCGGGTGGGTGACGACGTGCTCGCGCGACAGCTTGGAGGTCTCCTCCGACTCCCCGGCCAGCAGCGGGCGCAGCCCGGCGTACACGCCCTCGACGTCGTCACGGGTCAGCGGCACCAAGAGCACCTCGTTGACGTGGTCGAGCACGTAGTCGATGTCCTGGCGGGAGGCGGCCGGATGGGCCTTGTCGAGCGCCCACTGGGTGTCGGTGGTGCCGATGATCCAGTGCCGCCCCCAAGGAATCACGAAAAGCACCGATTTTTCGGTGCGAAGGATGATTCCGGTGAGCGAGTGGATCCGGTCACGCGGGACCACGAGGTGGACGCCCTTGGACGCGCGCACGTGGATCTGACCGCGGCCGCCGACCATCTCCTGGATCTCGTCGGTCCACACGCCGGTCGCGTTGACCACCTGCCGCGCGCGGACGTCGAACTCGGTGCCGGTCTCCAGGTCGCGCACCCGTACCCCGGTCACGCGCTCGCCCTCGCGCAGGAAGCTGACGACCTTGGTGCGCGACGCGATCTGGGCCCCGTACGCGGCGGCGGTCCGCAGCATCGTCGTGACGTGCCGCGCGTCGTCCACCTGGGCGTCCCAGTACTGCACCGCGCCGGTGAGCGAGGACTTGCGCAGCGCCGGGGCGAGCCGGAGCGCCCGGCGGCGCGACAGGTGGCGGTGGCCCGGCACCCCCCGGGACAGGCCGGTCGAGAAGCCGAGCGAGTCGTACAGCGTCAGGCCGGCACCCACGTACGGCCGCTCCCAGACGTGGTGGGTGAGCGGGAACAGGAACGGCACCGGGCGCACCAGGTGCGGGGCGATGCGCTGGAGGAGCAGCGCTCGCTCCTGCAACGCCTCGCGCACGAGGTCGAAGTTGAGCTGTTCCAGGTAGCGCAGGCCGCCGTGGATCAGCTTGGAGGACCGGGAGGAGGTGCCGGAGGCGAAGTCGCGCGCCTCGACGAGACCGACCGAGAGCCCGCGGGTCACGGCGTCCAGCGCGACGCCGGAGCCGACCACGCCGCCGCCGACCACGATCACGTCGAGCTCCTGCTCGGGGTCGGCCATGCGGGCCAGCGCGGCCGATCGCTCCGCCGGCCCTATGCGGGCCGAGTAGACCCCGCCGCCCCTGGACCGCACATCAGCGCCGTCCCACTTGACCTGCCCGTCACTTCGCTGAACGTCCACACCCCCACCATCCCGCCCAACCGCGCCGTCGCCTCGCCCGGCGTCCACGCTCCCGCGATCGGGCCGGGTCTCGCCATGCTCGACGTCCATACTCACACCATCTCGTGGAGCTTCGGCGTCGGCGTGCCCGGCACCGGGCACCGGGGCCTTCTCAGCACCGTCCAGGGCAGGGTCGCCCGTCTCGCCGGGCCGGGGCTCCCGGCCGGCTTCACCCGGCCCGACCCCGCTGGCTGTGTGTGCTGTCATTGCGATCCCCCTGGGGTGCGGCTTGTCGCGTTGTGTCCTATTTCTACCCGTGAGTAGATACCTGCATGCCGTGAGCGGACCCGGCCGGGGATGAAGCTCCTCACATTCCGCGACTCATGGGGCGCGCGCTCCCCCACCACCCTCACCGCGTCACCCCGGTCACACGACCGCGGGAGGTAGATCTTCTCCGGCACCGCGGAACCGTAGATCTTCACAGGTCACGCGAGGACCGGGAATCGGCGGTCACGCTCACCTCACAGCCGCCGGCCGTCGTCAGACCCGCACGACCTCGACGCCGGCCTCCGTGAACGCCTCGGCGGCGGCGTCGGACAGCCCGGCGTCGGTGATCAGCATGTCGATTCGGTCGATGGCACAGATCTTCGCGAAGGCCCGGCGGCCCGCCTTGGACGCGTCGGCGACGGCCACCACGCGGGCGGCCCGGCCGATCAGCAGGTTGTTCACGCCGGCCTCGCCCTCGTGATGGGCGGACGCGCCCGCCACCGCGTCGATGCCATCGACCCCGAGGAAGGCGATGTCCAGGGTCACCTGCTCCAGCACCCCGGAGGCGAGCGGCCCGATCAGCTCGTACGACTGCGGCCGCGCGACCCCGCCCGTGACGACGAGCTTGACGTTCTGCCGCACGGTCAGCTCCGCGGCGATGTTGAGGGCGTTGGTCACGACGGTGAGCCTGGCGCCCGGCTCCGCCCGCAGGGCCAGCGTCCTCGCGACCTCGGAGGTCGTCGTGCCGCCGTTCATGCCCACGACGGCACCCGGCGCGACCAACTCGGCCGCGGCCTCGGCGATGCGCTGCTTCTCCCCCGCGTGCCTGGCCGTCTTGTAGCGGAGCGGAAGGTCGTAGCTCACGCTCTGGGCGACGGCGCCGCCCCGCGTGCGCATGAGCATCTGCTGCTGGGACAGCTCGTCGAAGTCGCGCCGGATCGTCGCCGTCGAGACCTCCAGGGTCTCCGCGGCCTCCTCGACCGTCAGGCGCCCGTGCTGAGCCAGCAACTCAAGCAGGGCGTTCCAGCGTTCATACCGGCTCATGGTCCCAAAGCGTGGCACACGACCCGACTTCGCACACCCGAGTGGTCGCCACCCGATGCACAATCGTGCTTGTTAGTGCTATAAAAAGTGCAGAACAAATCAAATCTAAGGAACCGGCCCGTGATGACGCACACCGAGACCGAGATCGCCTCTCAGCCGGAATGCTGGAGCCGAGCGGTGGAGCTGGCCGGATCAGCGGCGCTCCCCCGGCCCGGCGAGCGCGTCGCCGTGATCGGCTGCGGCACCTCATGGTTCATCGCCCAGGCCTACGCCGTCCTCCGCGAGGCCGCCGGGCACGGTGAGACCGACGCGTTCCCCGCGTCCGAGGCCCCGCTGGGCCTGTCGGACGGCGGCGCGCCGGGCCGGTCGTACGACAGGGTGCTCGCGCTCACCCGCTCCGGCACGACGACCGAGGTGCTGGAGCTCCTGCGCCGGCTCGACGGCACGAGGACCACGGCCGTCACCGCCGACCCGGACACTCCCGTCATGACGCTCGCGGACGAGGTCGTCGTGCTCGACTTCGCCGACGAGAAGTCCGTCGTCCAGACGCGCTTCGCCACCACGCAGCTCGCGCTGCTCCGCGCCCACCTCGGCGAGGACCTCACCCGGGCCGTCGCCGACGCCGAGCGGGCGGTCGCTTGGCCCGTCGGCGCCGAACTCGTCGACGCCGAGCAGTTCTCCTTCCTCGGCCGGGGCTGGACCTGCGGGCTCGCGCAGGAGGCGGCGCTGAAGATGCGGGAGGCCTCGCGTTCGTGGACCGAGGCGTACCCGGCCATGGAGTACCGCCACGGCCCGATCAGCATCGCCGGGCCAGGGCGCGTCACCTGGATGCTCGGCACCGCCCCCGAGGGCCTCGCCGACGACGTACGGAAGGCGGGCGGCACCTTCGTCGCCGCCGACGCCGACCCGATGGCCGAGCTCGTACGGGTGCAGCGGGTCGCGGTGGCCCGCGCGCACGCCCGGGGACTGGACCCCGACCAGCCGCTTCACCTGACCCGATCTGTGATCCTGTCTTCATGAGCATCACACTCGCCGACGCCCGCGTCGTGACCCCCGACGGTGTACACGAGGGCTGGATCACCATCGAGGACGGACGCTTCACCCACATCGGCCAGGGCCAGGCGCCCCGTGACGGGCACAGCCTGGCCGGCCGGTACGTGCTCCCCGGCTTCGTCGACATCCACACCCACGGCGGGGCCGGGGGATCCTTCCCCTCCGGCGACCAGGAGGAGGCGCGGCGGGTCGCGGCCTTCCACGCCGGCCACGGCACCACGACGATCATGGCGAGCCTGGTCACCGCGTCGCTCGCGGACCTCGCCCGTGCCACCGCCGCGCTGGCCGAGCTGTGCGACGAGGGACTGCTGGCCGGGATCCACTTCGAGGGTCCCTACATCGCGCGGTCACGCTGCGGGGCGCACGACCCCACCCTGCTCCGCGATCCCTCCCCCGGCGAGCTGTCAGACCTGCTGAAGGCCGGACGCGGGCACGTGCGGATGCTCACCATCGCCCCCGAGTTGCCGGGCGGACTCGGCACCGTCCGTGCCGCCGTCTCCGAGGGCGTCATCGCGGCCCTCGGCCACAGCGACGCCACGTACGAGCAGGCCGTCGCGGGCATCGAGGCGGGCTGCACGGTCGCCACCCACCTCTACAACGCCCTGCCCCCGCTGCACCACCGCGAGCCCGGGCCGATGGCCGCGCTGCTGGAGGACGAGCGCGTGACGATCGAGCTGATCAACGACGGGGTCCACGTCCACCCGGCGATGATGCGGCTCGCGGGCACGGTCGCGGGCACGGGCCGCACGGCACTGATCACGGACGCGATGGCCGCCGCCGGCATGGGCGACGGGACCTACCGGCTCGGCTCCATGGAGGTGGAGGTGTCGGACGGCGCCGCCCGGCTCGTGGAGAACGGCACCATCGCGGGCAGCACCCTGACCATGGACGTCGCCTTCAGGCGTGCGGTCCAGGAGGTCGGCCTGTCCGTGGCCGAGGCCTCCGAGATGGCGTCGCTCACTCCCGCCCGCGTCCTCGGCGTGGACGGCCGCGCCGGTTCGATCTCCGTCGGCAAGGACGCCGACCTCGTCGTGTTCGACGACGACCTCACCCTCCACAGCGTCATGCGCCACGGCGCCTGGCTCACCTCCCCATGACCCCGCCCGAAGCGCCACACCATCCCGTCCGTTCCCCCGGCGGAGACCCGACGGTTCGTGGCGCGCCCGCATGCCGTACCACAGAGATCGGAGACGAGCCGTGCCCCTCGTGACCACCGGCGACGTCATCCGTCAGGCCCCTTCGGGCGTGGGCGCCTTCAACGTGATCCAGCTTGAGCACGCCGAGGCCATCGTCACCGGGGCCGAGGCGGCGAGCACTCCCGTGGTGCTGCAGATCAGCGAGAACTGCGTCCGCTACCACGGGGCGCTGAAGCCGCTCGCGGTCGCGTGCCTCGCCATCGCCGAGACCTCGGCCGTCCCCGTGGCCGTCCACCTGGACCACGCCACCTGCCGCGCCCTCGTCGAGGAGGCCGTACGCCTGGGCATCGGATCGGTGATGTTCGACGCGTCCGCGCTGCCGGACGCCGCGAACGTGACGGCGACGGCCGAGGTGGCGGCCTGGTGCCATGAGCGCCAGGTCTGGGTCGAGGCGGAACTGGGCGAGATCGGCGGCAAGGACGGCGTGCACGCGCCGGGCGTGCGCACCAAGCCGGGGGAAGCGGTGTCCTACGTCGCGGCAACCGGAGTGGACGCCCTCGCCGTCGCGGTGGGCAGCTCCCACGCCATGACCACCAGGGACGCCGTGCTCGACCTGACGCTGATCGGCGAGCTCCGCGAGGCGGTGCCGGTGCCCCTGGTGCTCCACGGCTCCTCAGGCGTGCCGGACCACACGCTGCGCGAAGCCGTGCGGCATGGCATGAAGAAGATCAATATCGCGACAGGCCTGAACAAGGCCTTCACCGGAGCCGTACGGGACCGCCTGGCCGCCGACCCCACCACCGTCGACTCCCGCAGGTACTTCACCAGCGCCCGCGAAGCCGTCGCCCACGAGGTCACCCACCTCCTGAAACTCCTCACCACCTCCTGAGCCCACCCCCGTGACGGCCGCGACCCTCTGAACGCCTCTCCTTGTGACGGCTGGGTCAGGGGAGGCGAGCAGGCGCCACCCTTCCCCGGCGAACAGGGCCTTCCCATGCGACTCGGCGGAGACGCGAAAGGGTCCTTCCCCCGGGTGGTTCGCCCGGGGGAAGGACCCCTGCTCAGCGTCAGTGGACGTGGGGTGCGACGACGACCTCGACGCGCTGGAACTCCTTGAGGTCGGAGTAGCCCGCCGTGGCCATCGTGCGCCGCAACGCGCCCATCAGGTTCATCGAGCCGTCGGCGACGCTGGACGGGCCGTGGAGGATCTGCTCCATGGTGCCGATCGTGCCGACCTCCACGCGGGCGCCTCGCGGCAGCTCGCCGTGGTGGGCCTCGGAGCCCCAGTGGTGACCCCGCCCCGGAGCCTCGGCGGCGCGGGCCAGCGGGGAGCCGACCATGACGGCGTCTGAGCCGCAGGCGATGGCCTTGGCGATGTCGCCGGAGCTGGTCATGCCGCCGTCGGCGATCACGTGGACATACCGGCCGCCGGACTCGTCGAGGTAGTCGCGGCGGGCGGCGGCGACGTCGCCGATCGCGGTGGCCATCGGCACCGCCACGCCCAGCACGGTGCGCGTGGTGTGGCCGGAGCCGCCGCCGAAGCCCACCAGGACGCCCGCCGCGCCTGTGCGCATCAGGTGGAGGGCCGCGGTGTACGTCGCGCAGCCGCCGACGATGACCGGGACGTCGAGCTCGTAGATGAACTGCTTGAGGTTGAGCGGCTCCGCCCGGCCGGAGACGTGCTCGGCGGAGACCGTGGTGCCCCGGATGACGAAGATGTCGACCCCGGCGTCGATCACGGCCTTGTAGTGCTGCGCGGTGCGCTGGGGCGACAGCCGCGCGGCGGTCGTCACACCGGCGGACCTGATCTCCTCGATGCGGCGCCCGATGAGCTCGTCGCTGATCGGCGCGGCGTAGATCTCCTGAAGCCGCCTGGTGGCGGCCTCTCCACGCAGCTCGGCGACCTCCGACAGCAGGGAGGCGGGGTCGTCGTAACGGGTCCAGAGCCCTTCGAGGTCGAGCACGGCGAGGCCGCCGAGACGCCCGATCTCGATGGCCGTCTTGGGCGAGACGACGCTGTCCATGGGGCTCACCACCACGGGCAGGTCGAAGCGGTAGGCGTCGATCTGCCAGGCGATCGAGACCTCCTCGGGGTCGCGGGTGCGCCGGGACGGCACGATGCCGATCTCGTCCAGCGCGTAGCCCCGGCGCCCGCTCTTGCCACGCCCGATCTCTACCTGAGTCATGCTCTTGTCGTTCCCGTCACTCGGAGAAGCCGCTTCGCTCGTAGGTCCTTACCCGCACGGGTCGCGATGTCGCCGCCGGGCGTCGCCCGGCCGCTCCGTCAGCGGCCGTGGTAGTTGGGCGCCTCGACCGTCATCTGGATGTCATGGGGGTGGCTCTCTTTGAGACCGGCGGAGGTGATCGGCATCAGCATGCCGTTCTCGTGGAGCTCGTCGATGGTGCGGGAACCGGTGTACCACATGCCCTGGCGCAGGCCGCCGACGAGCTGGTGGGCCACGGCGGCGACCGGGCCGCGGTAGGGCACCTGGCCCTCGATGCCCTCGGGGATGAACTTGTCCTCGCTGGTCACGCCCTCCTGGGAGTAGCGGTCCTTGCTGTAGGAACCGCCGCGCTCCCGGTTGCGCACAGCGCCGAGCGAGCCCATGCCCCGGTAGGACTTGAACTGCTTGCCGTTGATGAAGATCAGCTCACCGGGCGACTCCTCGCAGCCGGCGAGCAGCGAGCCCAGCATCACGGTGTTCGCCCCGGCGGTGAGGGCCTTGACGATGTCGCCGGAGTACTGCAGGCCACCGTCGCCGATCACCGGGACCCCCGCGGGGGCGCAGGCCAGCGACGCCTCGTGGATGGCCGTGACCTGCGGGGCGCCGACCCCGGCCACGACGCGGGTGGTGCAGATGGAGCCGGGGCCCACCCCGACCTTGACGGCGTCGGCTCCGGCGTCGATGAGCGCCTGGGCGCCCGCCCGCGTGGCGACGTTGCCCGCGATGACGTCGACCCGGCCGTTGGCCTTGATCTTGGCGACCATGTCGCAGACCCCGCGCGAGTGGCCGTGGGCGGTGTCGACGATGATCACGTCGACCCCCGCCTCGATCAGCGCCATCGCCCGCTGCTCGGCGTCGCCGGCGACGCCCACCGCCGCCCCGACCACCAACCGGCCGTCGGCGTCCTTGGTGGCAAGGGGATATTGCTCGCTCTTGGTGAAGTCTTTGACGGTGATGAGGCCGCGCAGCCTGCCCTCGGCGTCGACGAGGGGAAGTTTCTCCACCTTGTTGTGGCGCAGCAGCCGGAACGCCTCGTCGCGGGACACCCCCACGGGGGCGGTGACGAGGGGCATCGGGGTCATGACATCGCGGACCCGGACGCTCTGGTCGGTCTCGAAGCGCATGTCGCGGTTGGTCACGATGCCGACCAGCACACCGCCCCGGTCGGTGACCGGCACACCAGAAATGCGATATTTCCCACACAGGATCTCGACGTCGGCCAGCGTGTCGTCGGGCGAGCACGTCACCGGGTTGGTGACCATGCCGGCCTCTGAACGCTTCACCAGATCGGCCTGCTGGGCCTGGTCGTCGATGGACAGGTTACGGTGCAGGATGCCGATGCCGCCCTGGCGCGCCATGGCCACGGCCATGCGCGCCTCGGTCACGGTGTCCATGGCGGCGGAAACCAGGGGAATGCGCAGATTTATCGACCTGGACAGGCGAGTGGTGGTGTCGGCGTCGCCCGGCTGCAGGTCCGAATACGCGGGAACCAGGAGCACGTCGTCGAACGTGAGCCCGGGTTCGGTGAACTTGGCCATCTGCAACCCTCCTGCCATGGCGCTCTCAAGGTGGGGAAAGGCGCCGGCCCCCTTGGCCCAGTTTAGTGTCCCGCCACTGACCGGCTCTGCGGCTCCTGCGGACGAGCTGGCGCCCCTCTTTGGATCACTGCTTCCCAAGCACTTGCCCTCATCAGGGTAGGTGAGGGTCATAAGGTGGAATGCGTGCTGGAAGACGTCCCTCGCGACCCCTTCGCGGAAGACCCTGACGACCCTGCCGCGGCGCTGGGTGAGCTCGACGACTCCGAGCCGCTGACCTTGGCCGAGCGCGACGAGGCGCTCACCGACCTCGCCGATGTGGAGGTCTTCCGGTCGTTACTGGAGCCACAGGGGGTCCTCGGGCTCGTGCTCGACTGCCCGGAGTGCGGCGAACAGCATTACTTCGACTGGGATCTACTCCGCGGAAACCTCCGGCAGATGATCGACCACGGGCGGCCTCAGGTCCACGAGCCCGCCTTCGAGCCCGACCCCGCCGACTACGTCAGCTGGGAGTACGCGAGGGGCTACGTGGACGGCGTGATCGACACCGAGGAGAGCCACTGATCGACGTCGTCGGTCAGAGCGCGCAGCAGGCCCACCGCGGCGTCCTCGTGCTCGCCGACCGGATCACGGCGGGCGAGCGCGTCGATGAGCGCGTCGGTCCTGAGCACGTCGGGATCCGTCTCGGACCCGCGTTTTCGGACCGAACGCGCCGGATGGACAGCGGTCAAGCTATCGACTCCATGTCGGCCATCGCCCGAAGCCTGGCCAGCGCCCGATGCTGGGCGACGCGAACCGCACCTGGTGACATACCGAGTACGTTACCCGTCTCCTCGGCGGACAGTCCTGACACGACCCGCAAGATGATCAGCTCTCGCTGGTTCTCAGGGAGGCGTGACAGCAGCGCGCGGGCGTGCTCTGCCTCGATGTAGCGCACCACGGTCTCCTCCGGCCCCGGCCCCTGGTCGGGTCCGTCCGGCAGATCCTGGGTGGGCACGGCCGAGCGCACCGAGCTGCGGAGCGCGTCCGCGACCTTGTGCGAGGCGATGCCGAAGACGAACGAGGCGAACGGGCGGCCCATGTCGCGGTAGCGCGGCAGCGCGGCCAGCACCGCGATGCACACCTCCTGGGCCACGTCGTCGGCGATGTGGTAATGACCGGAAACCCGGCCAAGTCGGGCACGGCAATAGCGAACCACCATCGGGCGCAACTGGCCCAGCAGCGATTCGATCGCGGTGCGATCCCCCTGTACGGCAAGGCTCGTCAGATCCCTGAGGTCGGACTCGTCCGATCTCGTCGCAAGCCTTACCCCAGTTTTGGCGTCGGCGACGCGTCCCTCGGTCACGTTAGGCATGATGCCCGCCACGATCGCGCATGTCGTCATAGTGAACGGATACGGATTGGTCACATTGACGCGACGATAACGGCGAGTAATCAAATGAACACAGTAGTGTTTGTATATTTCACTCTCGAAGGGAATTCGGAGGATATTTGTTAGATGTCACGGCAGCTCGGAGGGCGCGCAGCGCGGTCTGCCGGACGCCCCAGTCGCGTGATCGGTTTACCAGGCGGTCAAATGACGGGGGCCTAAATCGATTCAACAAAAAAGTACGGCCCGCGCCTCCATGAGGCGCGGGCCGTACTTCGGGCCGAATGATCGGGTTCAGTGGCCGTGTCCGTGGCCGTGACCCTGCCCCCCGGCGGCGGGGGCCTCCTCCTCGGGCTTGTCGACCACGAGGACCTCGGTCGTGAGCAGCATGCCGGCGATGGAAGCGGCGTTCTGCACGGCCGAGCGGGTGACCTTGACCGGGTCGATGACGCCCTGCGCGATCAGGTCGCCGTAGTCGCCGGTCGCGGCGTTGAGGCCGTGGCCGGCGGGCAGCTCGCCGATCTTCGCGGTGACGACGTAGCCCTCGTGGCCCGCGTTCTCGGCGATCCAGCGGGCCGGCTCGACGAGCGACCGGCGGACGATGGCGACACCGGTCGCCTCGTCACCGGTGAGGCCGAGGTCGTCCAGGTCCTTCGACAGGTGCACGAGCGCGGAGCCACCGCCGGAGACGATGCCCTCCTCGATCGCGGCGCGCGTCGCGGAGATGGCGTCCTCAAGACGGTGCTTCTTCTCCTTGAGCTCCACCTCGGTGGCCGCGCCGACGCGGAGGATGCAGATGCCACCGGACAGCTTGGCGAGGCGCTCCTGGAGCTTCTCGCGGTCCCAGTCGGAGTCGGTCTGCTCGATCGCGTGCTGGATCTCGCGGACGCGGTCCTGGACCGCCTGCGGGTCGCCGGCGCCGTCGACGATGGTCGTGGCGTCCTTGGTGACCACGATGCGGCGGGCGGTGCCCAGCACTTCGAGGCCGGCGTTGTCGAGCTTGAGGCCGAGCTCCTCGGAGATCAGCTGGCCACCGGTCAGGATCGCGATGTCCTGCAGCATGGCCTTGCGGCGGTCACCGAAGCCGGGAGCCTTGACGGCGACCGAGGTGAACGTGCCGCGGATCTTGTTGGTGACCAGGACGGCCAGGGCCTCGCCCTCGACGTCCTCCGCCACCACGAAGAGCGGCTTCTTGGTCTGGGCGACCTTCTCAAGCAGGGGGAGGAACTCCGCGATAGAGGAGATCTTGCCCTGGTTCAGCAGGACGTAGGCGTCCTCGAGGACCGCCTCCATGCGCTCGGGGTCCGTCACCATGTACGGCGACAGGTAGCCCTTGTCGAACTGGAGTCCTTCGGTGAACTCCAGCTCAAGGCCCATGGTGTTGGACTCTTCGACGGTGATGACGCCGTCCTTGCCCACCTTGTCGAACGCCTCGGCGATCAGCTCGCCGATCTTGGCGTCCTGGGCGGAGATCGTCGCTACGTTGGCGATCTCCTTCTTGTCCTCGACGGGACGGGCGAGCTCCAGCAGGCGGTCGCTGACCGCGCGGGCGGCCAGGTCGATGCCGCGCTTGAGCGACAGCGGCGAGGCGCCGGCGGCGACGTTGCGCAGGCCCTCGCGGACCATCGCCTGGGCGAGCACGGTCGCGGTGGTGGTGCCGTCACCGGCGACGTCGTTGGTCTTGGTGGCGACTTCCTTGGCGAGCTGCGCGCCGAGGTTCTCGTACGGCCGCTCCAGCTCCACCTCACGGGCGATGGTCACACCGTCGTTGGTGATGGTGGGCGCACCGAACTTCTTGTCGATGACGACGTTCCGGCCGCGCGGCCCGAGGGTCACCTTGACGGCGTCCGCGAGAGCGTTCACGCCACGCTCAAGAGCGCGACGCGCGTCCTCCTCGAACTCCAGGGTCTTCGGCATTTAAGGTCCTCTCAGCATCAGAGCCCCGGGCCTTCAGCCGAAGCGCCCGGGGCTTGACACGCATTTTTTGTAAGGCTCCGTACTGATGGTCGCTTGCGCGCCCGGGGCTTTACTTCTCGATGATCGCGAGAACGTCACGGGCGGAGAGAACGAGATACTCCTCGCCGCCGTACTTGACCTCGGTACCGCCGTACTTGCTGTAGAGGACGATGTCCCCTTCCTTGACGTCGAGCGGAATCCGCTTCTCGCCGTCTTCGTCCCAGTTGCCGGGGCCCACCGCGAGGACCTTGCCCTCCTGCGGCTTCTCCTTGGCGGTGTCTGGGATGACCAGACCGGAAGCGGTCGTCTGCTCGGCTTCAAGCGGCTGGACCACAATGCGGTCGCCGAGCGGCTTAACGGGAACCTTGGTGGCGGTCGTCACGATCGGACCTCCCCTTCAGATTGTGTTGATGAGCTGAAGAGGCGACCAGCGGCCTGCCGTCGCGGGTGTCAGACCTGCCTCGTCGCATTTTTGACTTGGCACTCTCACTAGGCGAGTGCCAACACTGAACAGTATGCAAGGCCGCCGACTCAGTCAACACGGACAGGCCGTCCCTGGTCAGTCCGGTTCCGATACCTGCCCCGGCCGATGTGCGGCTCGCCCGAAATGTCCGCCTGAGCGCCGGGTCCGCCAGGTTACCGGCTCCTTCCCTGGGACCTCCCGGCACGCGGTAGCGTCGGGAGACGTGGACCTCGACGCCTTCCGCGAATTGCTGACCACACGCGGGCAGAAGGCCCTCGGCGACGCCGTGGAGGCGGTGGCCGGCGGCGCCGACCCGGTCCTGGCCGCGAGCCGCCTCAGGAAGACCTACGACGCCTCGCTGACCTCGGCCGCGCTCACGCAGGCGCGGCTGCGGGCGCGCGGCGCCGTCAAGTTCGGCCCCGACGCGGCCCGCATGTACTTCACCCCCGACGGCCTGGAGCAGGCGACCCGCGCCGAGGTGGCCGCCCACCGCGCCCGCAGGCTGCCGCCCGGCACACGGGTGGCCGACGCCTGCTGCGGCATCGGCGGCGACCTGATCGCCATGGCACGCGCCGGCTGCGAGGTCGACGCCGTCGACCTCGATCCGCTCACCGTGGAGGTGGCGCGGGCCAACGCCGTCGCGCTGGAGCTCGGCGACCACGTCACGGTGCGTACGGCCGACGCCGCCGAGGTCGAGCCGGAGGCCTACGACGTGCTGTTCGCCGACCCGGCCAGGAGGTCCGCCAGCAGGCGCGTGTTCGACCCCATGGCGTACTCCCCGCCGTGGCCGGCGGTCCTCGGCCTTCAGGCACGGGCACGGGCCGCGTGCCTGAAGGTCGCGCCCGGCATCCCGTACGAGCTGATCCCGCCGGGCGCGGAGGCCGAGTGGGTCTCCTACCGGGGCGAGGTCAAGGAGGCCGTCCTGTGGACCGGCGCCCTCGCCCAGCCGCAGGCGGAGGAGCTCGGCCGAAGGGCGACGATGCTGCCTTCCGGCGAGACGCTGACCCCCGACCTGTCCCTCGGGCAGGCCGAGCAGGGGCCGGTGGCCAGATACCTTTACGAGCCGGACGGCGCCGCGATCAGGTCGCACCTGGTGGCCGAGGTGGCGGCGCTGGTGAACGGCCACCTGCTCGACCCGCAGATCGCCTACATCACCGGCGACACCGCCGCCGTCACGCCGTGGGCCTCACGGTACGAGGTCCTGGAGACGATGCCGTTCTCGCTCAAAAGGCTGCGCGCGGCCCTTCGCGAGCGCCGCATCGGCGCGGTGACCCTCAAGAAGCGCGGCTCCGCCGTCGACCTGGAACGCCTGCGTAAGGATTTGCGCCTTTCTGGTGATAAATCGTGCGTCGTGGCTCTTACCCGCATCGGCGAGCGTCCTTTCGCACTTGTTTGCCAACCCGCCTGACCTGCATAAACGACTATTCCAGGGCAATCCACGATTATCACGAAGTTTTAAAGTCGGCCCCGAAATTCGCCTGACGAGCGACTACAGTTGGCCAGCGCGGGATTTTCGCCTGATCGATGGCTGACCCGCCTTATTCGTCACGCCAGACAACCGGACCAATCCCACCGCAGTGCGGCCGGCCGCCCGCGAGTGAAGGAGCTTTCGGTGGATCACTCCAACCACACCCTCCTCCAGGCGGGAAGCCAGACCGCCATCTCCGACCGGATGCGCGAGCTCCTGGCGAGGGCGGCCCAGGACCATGTGTACGAGCAGCGCACCCAGGGCGCGGTGCTCGACGAGATCCGTCAGCGGCTCGAAGGCATGGAGTGGTTGCTGCGCGAGGTCCGTGAGCGCGAGCTGGGCGGCCTGAGCGGCGCCCTTGAGACCGTCGGCGGCCAGCTCGGTGAGCTGGCGACCCGGCCTCCGGCGTGGGCCGAGGGCCTGGCCCAGCACGTGGAGGTCGTGCGTGACCGCGTCGACGGGGTGGGCGACCGCGTGGCCGTCATCGTCGACCGCATCGACTCGGTGAGCGAGCGCGTCAGGCCCGTCGCCGAGCTGCCCGGCCTGCTGAACGACCTCGGCACGGTGCGCGAGGGCGTCGCGGAGTCCCTGAAGCGCCTGCAGGCGCTGCTCGACGGCGGCCACGGCGTGCCCGAGCGCATGGCCGAGCTGAGCGGACGCCTCGGCCGGCTCACCGCCGGCATGGAGGCGGCGGGCGGCCGCTTCACCCGGGTCGACAAGGCGCTGCTCGACCTCACGCAGCGCACAGAGCGGCTCGAAGGCGGCGTTCTCGACCTCAGCGAGGCCCTTGAGGAGACGCTCGCATCGGCGATCGAGCGGCTCACCGGCTCCGTCGACCAGCTGGCCGGCAAGGTCGACGGCATGACGGCTCAGCTGGCCGACGCCGAGACGCGGCTCTCCGACCGCCTCGACGGTGCCGGCGGCCTGCTCGCGGGCTTCGACGGCCGCCTGGAGGGCGTCGAGGGCCATCTGGCGGGTTTCGCGGCGCGGTTCGACTGTGTGGAGGGTCACCTCGGGGAGCTGAGGGGACGCGCCGACAGCGTGGACGGCCGATTCGACAGCGTCGACAGCCACATCGGGGCCGTGGAGGGGCGGCTGGAGACGGTCGACGTCCGGCTCCAGAGCATCGACGGGCGCGTCGAGACCGCCGACTCCCGCCTCGCCGGCGTCGACGGCCGCCTGGCCGGGCTCGACCAGCGGCTCACCGACGTCGGCGACCGCCTCACCGCACAGGATCAGCGCTTCACCACGCTCGGCGAGAGCTTCGAGGGCGTCAACGAGCGGCTGGAGATGGTCGACGACCGCGTGGAGGCCGTCAACCAGCGCGTCGGCCAGCTCCCCGGCCTGCTGGAGGTGGGCGAGGTCCACAAGCGCGTCGGCGAGCTGCTCAGCGCCCAGGGCGACGACCAGGGCAAGCGGCTCGACGCGATCGACAAGCGCCTGACCGAGGCCGCCACCGCCCTGCCGCCCATGGCCGAGCTCATGGACCTCATGCGGGCACGTCCCGATCGCGCCCAGCTCGCGGAGACCGTCGACGAGGTCATCCAGCCCACGCACAACGACCTGACCCGCAGGCTGGGCGCCCTGGAGGAGACCATGCTGGCCCTCGCGGAGGCCCTGCTCCGTCCCACCCGCACCCCCAAGGACTGACCCGGGCCCTCGGGCCCTCACATGTGGACGGCCGTCACCTCACATGTGGACGGCGGTCACCGGAAGGGACGAGTCGGCGGGGATGTCGAGCCGCGACGGGCTCACTCCCGAGGCCACCAGCTCCGACCCGAGGGCCGCGATCATCGCGCCGTTGTCGGTGCACAGCCCCGGCCGGGGCACGCGCAGACGCACCCCCGCGGCGTCGCACCGCTCCTGGGCCAGGGCGCGCAGCCGGGAGTTGGCGGCCACCCCGCCCCCGATGAGCAGGTCCTTCACGTCGTACTGCCGGCAGGCCTGGATCGCCTTGCGCGTGAGCACGTCCACGACGGCCTCCTGGAAGGACGCGGCCACATCGGCGACCGGGACGGGCTCACCGGCACGCTCCCTGGCCTCCACCCAGCGCGCGACGGCGGTCTTCAGCCCCGAGAACGAGAAGTCCAGCGTGCCGTCGTCGTACTTCCCGCGCGGGAAGGCCACGGCCGTGCCCGAGCCCTCGGCGGCGGCGCGGTCGATGTGGGGGCCGCCGGGGAACGGCAGTCCGAGCACCCTGGCCACCTTGTCGAACGCCTCGCCCGCCGCGTCGTCCACGGTGGAGCCGAGGGAGATGACGTCCTTGGCCACGTCGGGCACGAGCAGCAGCGACGAGTGGCCGCCCGAGACGAGCATCGCGATCGACGGCTTGGGCAGCGGGCCGTGCTCCAGTTGGTCCACCGCGACGTGGGCGGCCAGGTGGTTGACGCCGTACAGCGGCACCCCGATGCCCATGGCGTACGCCTTGGCGGCGGCGACGCCCACCAGCAGCGCGCCCGCGAGGCCGGGACCGGCGGTGACCGCCACCGCGTCGATGTCGGAGAAACGCAGCCCCGCCTGTTCGAGCGCGCGCTCGACGGTCGGGGTCATGGCCTCGAGGTGGGCCCGTGAGGCCACCTCGGGCACGACGCCGCCGTACCGCGCGTGCTCCTCGACGCTGGAGGCGACGGTGTTCGCGAGCAGGGTGTGGCCCCTGACGATGCCGACCCCGGTCTCGTCACACGAGGTCTCGATGCCCAGGACCAGGGGTTCGTCAGACATTCCCGCCCTCCAGCTTCCTCATCATCATGATCGCGTCTGTTCCGTCGTCGTAGTAGTCGCGGCGCACGCCCACCGGCTCGAACCCGAAGCGTTCGTACATGGCCTGCGCGGGCGGGTTGTCGGCGCGGACCTCCAGGAACACCGCCGTCGCCCCCCGGCGCCGGGCCTCGGTGAGCAGTTCCTTCAGCATCGCGCTGCCGACGCCCGCACGCTGCATGGCCGCGCTCACGGCGATCGTCTGGACGTCGGCCTGGTCGCCCGCCGCCGCCAGCCCGGCGTACCCGACGATGTGCCCGCCCGCGACGGCGACGATGTAGTGGCGGGTGCGCGGCTGGTCGGCCAGCTCGCCCCGCAGCATGCCCTCGCTCCACGCGTCGAACGGGAACGTCGAGCGCTCGATCACCATGACCGCGGGAAGATCGGCTTCCGTCATCTGCCGCAGCGTGGCGGCGGTCACGCGGTCACCTTCTTCGGCGGGCCTGGCACCCGGGCGTCCGGCCGGCGAAGGTAGATCGGGCTCGGCGAGGTGAGCACCGTGTCCTCGCCTCCCGAGACGAGCCGCTCGGCGGCGAGCGCGGCCAGAGCTCCGGCGAGCGGGTAGTCGGGAGCGCCCTCCACCAGCCGTCTCTCGCCCAGGATCTCGGCGTACATGCGGGCGCCCGCCCCCACCAGGGGCAGCTCGCCGGGCACGTCGGCGGGCCGGTCGACCGAGGGGCCGTCGAGGCGCGTGCGCATGTCGGCGTAGCTCGCCCAGAAGACCTCCTTGCGCCGCGCGTCGGTGGCGGCGACGAAGGGCCCGGTGAGACCGCTCGCGTAGGCGACCGCGTCCAGCGTGCACACCCCGTACGCCGGGGCGCCCGTCGTGGACGACAGCGCCTGGGCGGTCATCAACCCGACGCGCAGGCCGGTGTACGGCCCGGGGCCCGAACCGGCGACGATCGCGGTGACGTCGCCCAGTGCGACGCCCGCCTCGCGCAGGACCTCCTGTATGGAGGGAACGAGCAGCTCACCGTGGCGGCGAGCGTCGATCGTCGTCGACTCGGCGAGCAGGCGGTCACCGTCGTGGAGAGCCGCGGTGACGGCCGGGGTTGCGGTATCGAAGGCCAAGACCAGCACAAATGTCAAGCCTAGCCGTGTTTCCCGGCGCTCGCTCCGCTCCCTCGGCTTGGGGGCTCGCCCCGGCGGTGTCCTCGTCCCTCGCAAGCGCGCGTTCCCCGGTCGGGCCACCGTCGCGCCCTCGCGCTACCCGCGGGCGCTCATGTCCGGCTCACGCGGCCAGGCGAGAGGCGTAGACGATGATGTTGTCCAGGTACTCGTGGGTCTTCCTGTCGAAGACCCCGCCGCAGGTGACCAGGCGCAGGCCGTCCTCGACGTACACGCGCTCGGCGGGGAAGCGGTCCTTGGCGACCTGCTCGATCGAGTCGACCTTGTACTGCGCGACCTTGCCGTCGCTGCGGAGGATCTTGACGACGGCGCCCTTCTTGACCTCGCGCAGGCGGTAGAACACCGCGGGCGCGGTCTTGGTGTCCACGTGCCCGATGATCACCGAGGCGCCGGAGTCTCCGGGCACCACGCTCTGGTCGAACCATCCCGCCGTCGCGGGCTTCTCGAACGGGGGCAGCTCGACCTCCCCGTCGCCGCTGAGCCCGAGCTTCATCAGCGGGGCCTTCAGGTTCAGCGACGGGATGTCGAGCCGCTTGGGGACCGCGGTCGTGGCCTGCGGGGGCGAGGCGTCGCGCTCACGGCCGGTGAGCGCGAACATGATCGTGCCGGTGACGCACCCGGCCACCGCGATCTTGAGCCACTTGGGGGAATCAGCCATCGGGGGAACGCCTGCTCGAAGGTCAGCCGGCCTTCGACCTGCGCCTGGCCACCGCGATGCCGCCCCCGAGGGCCGCCAGGAGCGCCACGACCGTCACTCCGGTGGGAATTCCCGTGGGCTCGTCGGCGGGCCCACCGGCCGCCGTGCCGCCGCCGCCGGCCCTCGGTGCCCGGGTCGGCACGGCGCGGGTCCTGGTCGGGGTGGCTGTGGGCCTGGCGGTGAGCGTCAGCGTGGCCCTGCCGATGTCGTTCGTGCCCTCGCACTTGACCTCGACCTGGTAGCGGCCGGTCTTGGCGTCCTCGTCGACGAGGGCGAAGCCGTGGACCTCGGGCAGGGGCGCGGTGGTGGTCACCGGGGTCGAGGACGCGGCGGGAGTGGCCGGCGGAGGCTGGGTCAGGGTGACGACGCCCGTGAACGAGTCGGAGCGGGCCGTCGCCCGGTAGTCGGTGCCGCCCTGGGGCACGGGGCAGAAGGCCCGCACGCGGACCGACCTCGTAGCCCCGCCCTGGACCTTGTCAGGGATGAGCTGGACACGGATGTCCTGACGGCTCATCGAGGGTGCCGGTGTGGGCGCCGACGCGCCGGTCTGCGCCTCGGCCGTACACCCGACACCGCCTAAGAGAAGGAATGCTCCAGCAACCGCGCCTCGCCCGACCCTGTGCACCGTCGCACTCCACTTCACCGTACGATCCGACCCCGCCCGACACGACCACGCCAAGGTGTTACTCCACCTGCATACCCAGAAAAATCAGGCCAATCCATTACAACGATCTTCATTCCGATGATCCATAGCAATGGAGGCATGCGTCAAGGCTGGTTAGAGTACCGGTCTAGATCACGAAAAAGCGGTCAATCGGAAGAGCCGGGCAGATCACTCCATCGGCGGCCGACGCCGCGGAGCCGTACGAGGCGCTCCTCGCCCGTGTCGCCGCGCTCGATGGAGATCTCCAGCCGGTCGTCGGCCAGGCCCTCCACCAGCCCCTCGCCCCACTCGACCACGGTCACCGAGTCGTCCAGAGAGGCGTCGAGGTCGAGGTCGTCGACCTCAAGCGCCCCGCCGAGACGGTAGGCGTCCGCGTGGACAAGCGCGGGACCGCCGGTCAGCGACGGGTGGACCCGGGCGATCACGAACGTCGGCGAGGTGATGGGGCCGCGGACCTTCAGTCCCTCGGCGACGCCCTGCACGAGCGTGGTCTTGCCGGCGCCCAGCGGGCCTGACAGCACCACGAGGTCACCGGGAACGAGCAGCCGCGCGAGCTCCTCGCCCAGCGACCACATGTCCTCGGTCGTGGACACCCGCCTCATGAGGCCTCCCCCTCCGCGCTCACGTCCATGCTCCGGATGTCCTCCGGCGGGCCGCCTGCCTTCGGCAGGCTCTTCACGGGACCACCCGCGTCCCGAACCCTCTTGAGCAGCTCGGCGATCACCTCGTTCACGGCCTCGGGCTGCTCCAGCAGCACCAGGTGGGAGGTGCCCGGGATCTCCGTGAGACGGGCGGAGGGCAGGCCCGCATTGATCGACTTGCTGTGGTCGGGCGGCGTCAGCCAGTCCTTCTCGCCGACGATGATCTCGGTCGGCACCTTGTCGAGCACGTCGAGGGCGGCGAGCTTGTCGTGCGACATCAGCGCCGGGTAGAAGTCGGCGATCACGTCCGTCGGCGTGGAGCGGATCATCGACTCGGCGAAGTCCACCACCGTGGGGCTCACGTTGGACGGGTCGCCGAAGCCGAGATAGCGCAGCGCCAGGAAGGACACGTCGTTGCCCGCCTGCCTGCCCCGGTCGATCAGCGCCGCGCGGCGGCCGAGCACCGACACCGCCGGAGTCGCCGCCCAGTGGACGACCTTGGAGATCAGGGCCGGGAGGCCCAGCGTCAGCTCGGCCAGCTTGCCGGCGGAGGTCGAGATGAGGGCGACGCCGCGGACCTTGTCGCCGAACAGCTCGGGGTGGCTGTCGGCCAGCGCCATGACGGTCATGCCGCCCATGGAGTGACCGACCAGCACGCACGGCCCCGGCACCAGCGTCTTGAGCAACTCGGCGAGGTCGGCTCCCAGACGGTCGATGGTGCAGTCCTCGGCGGGCGTGCGGGTGGAGCGCCCGTGGCACCGCTGGTCCCAGAACACCAGGCGGTAGGTGCCGCGCAGTGCGCGCCGCTGGTAGTGCCAGGAGTCGAGGTTCAGGGTGTACCCATGGCAGAACACGATGGTCAGCGGGGCGTCCTCGGGCCCGTCGACCTCCGCGTACAGCTCGACGCCGTCGGAGGTCTTGACGGTGGCCCGGCGCCCCCGCAACTCACCGAAGGGCTCGCTCACCTCAAGGTCGGGCCGCAGGCGGATGCGCCCGACGGCATACCTCTTGGCCAGGGCCGCCGCCGCCAGGGTCGCCGAAGCGGTGCCGAAGACCGCCCCTGCGATCCCGACCCTGCGCCGTGTGGACATCTACGACCTCCTCCTATCGGTAAACGCGCGGCACGCGTGAACCAATCCTGGTCACGATCTCATGAGTGATCGTGCCGAGGGAATCCGCCCACTCCTGCGCGGTGGCCTCGCCGCCGGTCCCCGGGCCGAACAGGACGACCTCGTCGCCCTCGCTCACCTGGTCGTCACCGACATCGATCATGAACTGGTCCATGCACACCCGCCCGGCGACCGTGCGCCGCCGGCCCCCCACCATGACCTCCGCCAAGTTGGCCGCCCCCCGCAGCACGCCGTCGGCGTACCCGAGCGGGACCAGGGCCAGCGTGGTCTCGCGATCGGTCGTGTAGAGGTGCCCGTAGGACACGCCCGTGCCGGCGGGGACGCGCTTCACCATCGCGATGCGGGCGCTGAGCGTCATCGCCGGCCGCAGGCCGAAGTCGCCGAGCTCGGGGATCGGGCTGAGCCCGTACACCGCGATGCCGGGACGGACCATGTCGTAGTGGGCCTCGGGAAGCGTGAACGTGGCCGCCGAGTTCGCGATGTGACGCAGGACGCGCGACCCGCTCACCCCCGCCTTCTCGGCGACCGCGAGGGCCTCCTCGAACGCGGTGAGCTGGAGGCCGATCGAGGGATGCCCGGGGATGTCCGCGCACGCGAAGTGGGACCACAGCCCCACGATCTCGATCGTCCCCTCGGCCTGGGCGGCGAGCGCCCGCTCGACCAGCGCGCGCCACTCCTGGGCGGTGGCGCCCCCGCGCGAGATGCCCGTGTCGATCTTGAGATGCACGCGGGCCGTACGCTCGGCGCGGCGGGCGGAGGCGGCGATGTCGTCGACCAGCCACGTGGTCCCGGCCGAAAGCTCGACGGACGCGGCGACGGCGTCGTCCAGAGGCTCGCCGGGGGTGATGATCCACGACAGGATGGGCGCGGTCACCCCGGCGGCGCGCAGGTCGAGCGCCTCCTGGATGTAGGCCGTGCCGAGCCGGGAGGCGCCGGCCTCAAGGACGGCGCGGGCGCAGGGCACCAGGCCGTGCCCGTAGGCGTCGGCCTTCACCGCGACCATCATCTCGGCATCGGGAGCGTGCCCGCGCAGGATCGCCACGTTGTGCCTGATCGCCGAGAGATCCACCCTGGCCTGAGCAGGCGTGACGAGGGAACCGTGAATGGGGAAACTCACCCTCTCAGTCTCGCAGTCGCGTGCCGGCGCCAGGACCGGTTCACGGTCAAGCCCGTGGTGACGGCCATGACCCGGATCACACCATCGCCCGCGGCCGGAGCGTACGCATCAGGCGCCCACCGTGAGCGCCGGATCGCATCAGGCGCCCGCCGTGAGCGCGCGGATCGCGCCAGGCAGCTCCAGAGCCACGTCCAGGGCCGCGATGGGCGCCTCGCCGCCCTCGGGACCTCCCGCCGCCACCCGGGCCGCCAGACCGTGCACGTAGGCCGCGCACGAGCCGGCGTCGTAACAGCCGAGACCCGCGGCGAGGAGGGCTCCGGCGATGCCGGCGAGCACGTCGCCCGTACCGCCCGTGGCCAGCCAGGGGGTGCCCGTGAGGTTCACGCGGACCGGCCTGCCCTGCTCAGCGACCAGGGTAGTCGACCCCTTGAGCAGTACGGTCACACCCAGCTCGGCGGCGGCGCGGCGCGCGTAGTGGAACCGGCGCGCCTCGATGTCCTCCGGCGGCACCTCCAGCAGGCGGCCCAGCTCGCCGGTGTGAGGCGTGATGAGCGTGGGCGCCGAGCGCCGCAGCAGCGAGCGGTCACGCGCCGCGAGGGTCAGCCCGTCGGCGTCGACCAGCGCGGGCACGTCGTTCGCGAGCACCGATCTGGCGAGCGCGAGCGCGTCGTCGTCGGTGCCCATGCCCGGCCCGACGACCCACGCCTGGACCCGGCCGACCTCGCTCACCCCCGACTCGGGTGTGACGATCTTGGTCACCGCCTCCGGCCACCTGGCGCGCACCTGCCGGACCGCCTCCTCGGCGCTCGCGAAGCGCACCAGCCCCGCGCCCGCCCGTACGGCGCCGCCCACCGCGAGCACCGCGGCGCCGGTGAAACGGTCGCTGCCGGCGACGATGCCGACCACGCCCCTGCGGTACTTGTTCGACTCGGGATCGGGGCGCGGCAGCCGGTCGGCGACGCCGGGATCGGTGAGCGCGACCACGCCGGGGTCTGGCAGGTACGGGCCGAGCCCGATGTCCACCGTCTGGAGGCCGCCCACGTGGCTCGCCCCCGGGTCGATCAGCAGGCCCGCCTTGACGGCCCCGAAGGTGACCGTGAGGTGCGCGCGTACCGCCTCGCCCTCGACCTCGCCGGTGCTCGCGTCCACCCCGCTCGGCACGTCCACCGCGACCACGACGCCGGGAGCCTCCGCGCACATCCGGGCCAGTGTCGCGTACGGCTCACGCAGCGGCCCGGTGCCTCCGATGCCCACCAGGCCGTCCAGGACGAGATCGGCCCCGTCGAACATGTCCACGAGCGCCGGATCGGTGCGCAGGCCCTTCGCGGAGCCCTCAGGATGCGTCTCGCGCAGGTCCAGGGTCCTGCCGCCCGCGCGACGCAGCTCGGCGAGGCCTTCCTCGTGGGTCTTCTGCCCCGCGAGGACCGCGTGCACCCGCGCGCCCCTGCGGGCGAGCTGAGCCCCCGCGTACAGCGCGTCACCACCGTTGTCGCCGCTCCCGACCAGCAGCACGACGTGGGAGCCGTACACGCGGGGGAGGGCCTTCACGCAGGTCACGGCCAGCCCCGTGGCGGCGCGCCGCATGAGCGTGCCCTCGGGGACTCGCGCCATCAGCGCCCGTTCGGCCGTCCTGATCTCGTCGGACGTGTACGCGGTCAGCATCCAACCGAATCTAGCTCTCCCCGATCACCGGCGAGAAGGCCACCCGCCGTAAGCCTTCCCGCCTTCCGCGATGTGCTCGTCGGCGTTCCGCGATGTGCTAATCGGCGTTCCGCGATGAGCTCGTCAGCCTTCCGCGATGTTGTCGTCAGCCTTCCGCGATCACGTAGGCGACGGCGAATCCGCCGTCGTGGCTGAGTGACAGGTGCCATCGCCTCACGCCCAGCTCCGCCGCGACCTCGGCGGCCCGGCCGCTCACCTGGAGCCCGGGACGGCCGCCCGCGGCCGTGGTCACCTCGGCCTCCCGGTGACCGAGGCCGGGCGGAGCGCCGAGCGCCTTGGCCACCGCCTCCTTGGCGGCGAACCGCGCGGCCAGCGAGGCGACCGGAAGCCCTCTCTCGGCATCGGTGAACAGCCGATCGAGCAGCGCGGGCGTACGCTCCAGGGCCGCCTCAAGACGGGCGATGTCGACGAGGTCCACCCCGATGCCCACGATCACGGACAAGCCCTCCTCGGCGAGCCGGCGCGGGGCCCGGCGGGCGCGTGAGCTGCGGGCGGCGGCCTGTGGGTCACGGGCCCATCTTGCCCCACACCGGCCCCCCGGCGGCCGTACGCGGACCGATCAGTAGAGTTTGCGCCCATGGAGGCACCGAACCCGTATGTCGAGCTCAGCCGCGAGCAGTGGCGAGCCCTGCGAAGGAACACGCCTCTCACCCTCACGGCCGAGGAGCTGGAGGAGCTGCGCGGCGTCGAGGACCCCATCGACCTAGCCGAGGTCACCGACATCTACCTGCCGCTGACGCGCCTGCTCAACCTGCACTTCATGGGCGCGCGGCAGCGCAGCGCGGCGCTGAACACCTTCCTCGGCGATGACCAGGAGCCCCCGCCGTACATCCTCGGCATCGCGGGCAGCGTCGCGGTCGGCAAGTCGACCACGGCCCGGCTGCTGCACACCCTGCTCGCGCGCTGGCCGGAGCACCCCCGGGTCGACCTGATCACCACAGACTCCTTCCTGTACCCGAACAAGATGCTGGAGGAGCGCGGCATCACCGACCGCAAGGGGTTCCCCGAGAGCTACGACCGCCGGGCGCTGGTCCGCTTCGTCGCCGACGTGAAGGCCGGCGTCCCTGAGGTCAGCGCGCCGGTCTACAGCCACCTGGAGTACGACATCGTCCCGGGGGCCGTGCAGACCGTGCGGCGACCCGACATCCTGATCGTCGAGGGCCTGAACGTGCTGCAGCCCGCCCCTCCGGCGGCCCTGGCGGTCAACGACTACTTCGACTTCTCCATCTACGTCGACGCCAAGGTGGAGGACATCCGGGCCTGGTACGTCGAACGGTTCCACAAGCTGCGGCGCACGGCCTTCGCCGACCCGAAGTCGTACTTCACCTACATCGCCGAGCTGTCGGACGAGGAGGCGACGCGGTTCGCGAGGAACGTCTGGCGGGACGTCAACGAGCGCAACCTGATCGAGAACATCGCGCCCACGCGCGGCCGGGCGGGCCTCGTCCTGCACAAGGGCTCCACCCACGCCGTCCGACGCATCCGCCTCCGCCGCACCTGACCCTGAGTCCCTTGGTACGGCCCTCCCGCACTCGACCCTGAGCCCAGGTACGGCCTGCCGTACCTGACCCTGAGAGCCGGGGTACGGCCTCCCGCGCCCGACCCTGAGACCGGGGGTACGGCCTCCCCACCCGGCGGATGAGGGGGAATTCGTCCGTGTGAGGGAGGAACTCGGGCCGGACCCTTGGATAGTGTCCAGGCCATGACCATCCTCGCCACCGAGGGACTCACCAAACGCTTTCCCCGCGTGACGGCGCTCGACCGCCTCACCATCAGCGCGGGGTCGGGCGTCACCGGCCTGGTCGGCGCCAACGGCGCGGGGAAGTCCACCCTCATCAAGCTCCTGCTGGGCCTGCTCCCCCCGACCGAGGGAACCGCCACGGTTCTCGGCCTGAGCCCTGCCACGCAGTCCCTCGACATCCGGCGTGCCGTCGGCTACATGCCCGAGCACGACTGCCTCCCACCCGACGTTTCCGCGACCGAGTTCACGGTCCACATGGCCCAGATGTCCGGCCTGCCGCGCACCGCCGCGCGCGAACGCGCCGCCGACACCCTGCGCCACGTGGGCCTGTACGAGGAGCGCTACCGCCCCATCGGGGGGTACTCCACCGGCATGCGGCAGCGGGTCAAGCTGGCCCAGGCGCTGGTCCACGACCCGCAGTTGGTCTTCCTGGACGAGCCGACCAACGGCCTCGACCCGCAGGGCCGTGACGACATGCTCGCCCTGATCCGGCGCATCGGCACCGAGTTCGGCATCAGCGTGGTCGTCACCTCCCACCTGCTCGGCGAGCTTGAACGGGTGTGCGACAACGTCATCGTCATCGACGGGGGCCGCCTGCTCCGCTCCTCCTCCATCGAGGAGTTCACGCAGGCCACCCAGTCGATCACCGTCGAGGTCGAGGAGGGCCAGGAGGCACTCGCCGAGCGGCTCACGGCGGCGGGGCAGCGGGTCACGGCGCACGGCCGGCTACTGACGATCGACGTCAGCTCCCCCGGCACGTACGACGTCGTCCGCGACGCCGTGTGCGACCTCGATCTGAGCCTGGTCCGCCTCGAACAGGGCCGCCACCGCATCGAGGACGTCTTCCGCCAGGAGGTGTCGCATGTCTGAGCCCGTCTCCGTTCCCGCGCCGGGCGCTCCGCCGACGCCCACGGGCGTCATCCACGACATCGGGTACCGCCACTACGAGGGCCCGAGGCTCGGCCGGGGCCACGCGCTGGCCGCGCTCACCCTGCACAGCCTGCGGGGGATCTTCGGGCTCGGCCGCACCGCACGGGGCAAGATCATGCCGTTCCTGCTGGCCGGGGTCATGATGCTTCCCGCGGTCGTTTCGATCGCGGTGATGGCCCTGATCAAGCGGCAGGGGGTGTCCTATCCGTCGTACGCGGTGACGATGCAGGCGGTCCTCGCGGTCTTCCTGGCCGCCCAGTCTCCCTACCTCGTGGCCCCCGACCTGCGGTTCCGGGTGCTGCCGCTCTACCTGTCGCGGCCGACCACGACCGCCGACTACGTCGTGGCCAAGCTCGCGGCCATGGCCCTCGCGATGTTCCTGCTCATCGCCGTACCCCTGACCGTCCTGTTCGTCGGCGAGCTGCTCGTCGACCTGCCCGGTCCGCCGAACACCGGCGACTACCTCGCGGCCATGGCGACCTCCGTGATCTACGCGGTGCTCCTGGCCTCCGTCGGGGTCGTGCTCGCCTCGTTCACGCCACGGCGCGGGCTCGGCGTGGCCGCGGTCATCGCGCTCTACCTGCTGTCCTCGGCGATCTCCGCGGTGCTGGTCGGCGTGCTGATGTCGGTGAGCCGGGACGGCGCCGCCGCGTGGGCGTGGCTGATCAATCCGTTCTTCCTGGTGGACGCCGTCCAGGTCTGGCTCTTCGGCACCAACCCGAACAACGACGGCGGCTATCCCGCGGGGGCCGGCGGCCCGGTCGCCGCCGTCGCCGTGCTGGCCGTGATCGCCCTGTGCGTGACCGCCCTCGTCCTCCGCTACCGCAAGGCGGCCTCATCGTGAACATCGAACTCCGGCAGGTCTCCCGCTGGTACGGCAACGTGGTCGCCGTCAACGACGTCACGATGACGGTCGGCCCCGGCGTGACCGGCCTGCTCGGCCCGAACGGCGCCGGCAAGTCGACCCTGCTGCACATGATGGCCGGGTTCCTCGCCCCCTCCACGGGCACCGCCACGCTCGACGGCGAGCCGATCTGGCGCAACCACCAGATCTACCGCTCAATCGGGCTGGTCCCCGAGCGCGAGGCGGTCTACGGGTTCCTCACCGGCTGGCAGTTCGTGCTGTCCAGCGCCCGGCTGCACCGCCTCGCCTCCCCCGAGGACGCCGCCTCCAAGGCCCTGGCGATGGTCGAGATGGAGGCCGCCAAGGACCGGCGGATCGAGACCTACTCCAAGGGCATGCGCCAGCGGGTCAAGGTCGCCGCCGCGCTGGTCCACGACCCGCGCGTGCTGCTCCTGGACGAGCCGTTCAACGGCATGGACCCGCGCCAGCGGCTCCACCTGATGGACCTGGTCAAGGAGCTCGGAGCCGCCGGGCGCACGATCCTGTTCAGCTCCCACATCCTGGAGGAGGTCGAGCGGGTGGCCCAGCAGATCGAGGTCCTCGTGGCGGGCCGCCACGCCGCCTCCGGCGACTTCCGGGAGATCCGCCGCCGCATGACCGACCGGCCCCACCTGTTCCACGTGCGCTCCAGCGACGACCGGCGCCTGGCAGCCGCCCTGATCGCCGACGCCTCCTCGGGGGCGGTGTCCCTCGGGACGGCCGGGCTGGAGGTCCAGGCCGTGGACTTCCGCAGGTTCACCTGGCTGCTCCCCCGGGTCGCCCGCGACGCCGGGGTCACCGTATGGCAGGTCTCCCCCGCCGACGAGGACCTCGAAAGCGTCTTCTCCTACCTGATCTCCGGGAGCACCCGATGACCGGCTCGCGCCGCAAGGAACCCCCGCTGACCCACGTCGACCTCGTCACCCGGAGCATCCGATGAACTCCGTCGTCGCCGGCATCACCTACCGCGCCGTGCTCGGCCGCCGCAGGGTGCTGTTGCTGATCCTGCTCCCGCTCGTGCTGATCGGCCTCGCGGTGCTGCTGCGTGCCATCGGCAGCACGGACGAGAAGGCCACGGTCACGCTCCTGCAGATCTACGCGATCGGCACGATGCTGCCGCTGCTCGGGCTGATCGCGGGCACCGGCACCATCGCCCCCGAGATCGACGACGGCACGATCATCCACCTGCTGGCCAAGCCGATCTCCCGCCCGGTCATCGCTTTCACGAAGTTCGTGGTGTCCGCCTCGCTGCTCGCCGTGTTCGCCGCCGTGCCGACGTTCATCGCGGCGTACATCCTCATCCGCGGCGAGGCCGGCATCGCGTCCGGGTTCGCGCTCGGCGCCCTGATCGGCGGCATCGCCTATTCGGCGGTGTTCCTGCTCCTCGGCGTGATCTCACGGCACGCCGTGACGATCGGCATCATCTACGCGGTGGTCTGGGAGAGCCTGGTCGGCGGCCTCGTGCCGGGAGCGCGCAACTTCTCCATCCAGCAGTGGGCGCAGACCTTCGCGGCCCAGGTCAGCGACTCGTCCTTCTTCAAGGCGTCGGTGGGCATGGGCTTCGCCGTCCCCGCCGTGCTGATCGTCACCATCGGCTCGGTCGCCTGGGCGGGCCAGCGCCTCCGCTCCCTTTCGCTGACGGGCGACGAGTAGCCCATCGTCTCTTCGATCTGGTGATATCGCCGAGGTGGTGCGCCTGCTGGGTGCTCCGTCAGCGGCGGAACATCAGGCGGACGCAGACGCCGATGGCTATGCAGCCGACCGCGAAGATCAGCAGGATGGTGGACACGACGAACCCCACCGCCCACATGCTGTCGGGCTCGGGCCTCGGGACGACTCCCTGCCACACGGCCAGCAGCGGTTGCGGCGCGGCGAACGGCACGAGGATCGCCACGGCGCTCCTGACCGAGGCGAACACCCCGAGGACCACCCCGCCGAGCAGGACCGCCGCGCACAGCCAGGGATACATCAGCGAGCGGAAGAAGTCCCCGTCCGTACCGGTGGCGGAGAGCATCCACGTCGAGATCGCGCCCGCTACGAACGCGATGACGGCGATCAGCTGATGCCTGTGCCTTTGGACCACGAGCAGCCACCCTAAATCACATCGCTCGCCCGGCGATCGGCCCTCGGGCCCGCCCGGTACGCATTCGTGCCTTGCGGGGCAGGGGCCGGCGATGAGATCCGGTAATGAGCTTGAGTCTCCACCTACTGGAGGATGGAGGGTTGGCGCTGGGCGCGCCCCCCGAACCACCCCCCGACCATCCGCTGAGGAGACGACAAGCATGACCGTACCGACCACGCCGTCCGCGCGAGAGCGCCGGCAGATCATCGACGACTTCGTCGGCCGCGCCTTCGCCGGGACCGACCCCGGGGCGCCCGGCGCGCGGATCGCCCAGGAGATGCGCCGGCTACCCGCGGAAGCGCCTGACGAGCTCGGCGCCGAGCAGGCCGAGGCCTGGACCGAGCTCGCCGGGCTCGTCTCCGACGAGGCCTTCCTGAAGCGCGTACGCCAGATGACGCTGGCGGGCGCCGAGGAGGCCGAGCGGCCGTCGTACGACCCCCAGCCGGTGATCGAGCACGCCGGGGGCGCGGTGGCCGCGGGCGTCGCCCCTGGCTCGCCGGAGGGCAGGCGCATTCTGGACCGCATCGTTGACGCGGGCACGCCCGCCGAGGAACGCGCCCGGCTGGCCGGGCAGGTGGAGACGTTCACCGACCGGCGGGTGGAGCGCTACTGGGAGCTCATGGGCGTTCTCAACGGCCGCGCGCCGTATCCGTCCAGCGTCCCGGCGTTCGAGTGGTTCGCGGCGGCCCTGCGCGCCCACGGATGAGCCCACCGCCCGGCGCGGGACCGCTGGAACGCGGCAGGGCGGGGTCCTCGATGAGGACCCCGCCCTGCCGGTCAAGAAGGAGAATCAGGCGCAGGCCGTGCGCACCACGCCGGCCAGCTCGTTCGCGATGAGCTCGGCCTCGTCCTGGGACTCGGCCTCGACCATCACGCGCACCATCGGCTCGGTGCCGCTGGGACGGATGACGACCCGCCCGGAGTCGCCGAGCGACTTCTCGGCGGCGGCCACGGCGGCGGCCAGCTCCTTGGACGTCGCCACCTTCGCCTTGGAGACGTCCTTGACGTTCACCAGAACCTGGGGAAGCCGGGTCATGACCGACGCCAGCTCCTCAAGGGAACGGCCCGAGCGCGCCACCTCGGCGAGCAGGTGCAGCGAGGTCAGGAGGCCGTCACCGGTGGTGGCGTGGTCGAGCATCACGACGTGGCCCGACTGCTCACCGCCCAGGTTGAAGCCCCCGGCCTTCATGGCCTCAAGCACGTAACGGTCACCGACGGCCGTCTCGATCATGTTCAGCCCGGCCTTCTTCAAGGCGATCTTGAAGCCCAGGTTCGACATGATCGTGGCGACGACGGTGTCCTTCACGAGGGAGCCGTTCGCGTGCATGGCGAACGCGAGGACGGCCATGATCTGGTCGCCGTCGACGACCTCGCCCGAGGCCGTCACGGCGAGGCAGCGGTCGGCGTCGCCGTCGTAGGCGATGCCCGCGTCGGCGCCGCGCTCCACGACCGCGTCGCGCAGCCCGTCGAGGTGGGTCGAACCCACGCCCTCGTTGATGTTGAGGCCGTCCGGCGAGGCGCCGATCGTCTCGACGACGGCCCCGGCACGCAGCAGCGCCTCGGGCGCGACCATATGAGCGGCGCCGTTGGCGCAGTCGACGACCAGCCGCAGCCCGTCGAGGCGCCCCGGAACGGTCGTCAGCACGTGGGACACGTAACGGTCGGCCTCGCCGAACGCGTCACGCACCCGGCCGACGGCCGACCCCACCGGGCGGTTCCACTTCTCGCCGAGCCGCTGCTCGATGTCGTTCTCGACCACGTCGGGCAGCTTGAAGCCACCGCGGGCGAAGAACTTGATCCCGTTGTCCGGGGCGGGGTTGTGGGACGCGGAGAGCATGACCCCGAGGTCCGCTCCGAGGGCGGAGGTCAGATAGGCGACGGCCGGGGTGGGCAGCACGCCAAGGCGTAGCACATCCACCCCAGACGACGCGAGGCCGGCGACGACCGCGGCCTCGAGAAACTCTCCCGAGGCACGCGGGTCCCGGCCCACGACGGCGACCGGGCGGCCACGCCGCCCGACGCTCGACTCGAACGCACCGGCATCACCGAGGACATGAGCCGCCGCGACCGACAGGTCCATGGCCAGCTCGGCCGTGAGGTCGCGACCCGCGACCCCACGAACCCCGTCGGTGCCGAAGAGGCGACCTGTCAACGCTTGCTGTACTGCGGAGCCTTACGGGCCTTCTTGAGACCGGCCTTCTTGCGCTCCTTCATCCGGGCGTCACGGGTGAGGAAGCCGGCCTTCTTCAGCGGCGCGCGGTTGACCTCGGTGTCCAGCGCGGTGAGCGCACGGGCGAGGCCCATGCGAACGGCGCCGGCCTGACCGGTCACTCCGCCGCCGTCGATGCGGACGAAGACGTCGAACTGGTCCTCGGCGCCGAGCGTCACGAAGGGCTCGTTGACGATCTGCTGGTGGACCTTGTTCGGGAAGTAGTTGTCCAGCGAGCGGCCCTCGATGGTCCACTTGCCGGTGCCCGGCGTGATGCGCACGCGGGCGATGGCTTCCTTGCGACGGCCGGTGCCGTACGAGTTGCCCGTGGTGATGGGCTTACGCGCGGGGACGTCGCTGTTGGGAGCGGACTCGCTGGTGTACTCGGACGGGAACTCCTCAGCGGAGTGGTCCGCAATGTCCAGCTCGCCCTCGATGGGCGTCTCGACACCGGTGGGCTCGGCCACGGTTCTCCTCTAACTTTCGATCTTGGCGTCAGCCGTCGGCCAACGGTGTGCGACTACTGGGCGATCTGGGTGATCTCGTACGTCACCGGCTGCTGCGCCAGGTGCGGGTGCTCCGCGCCGGCGTAGACCTTGAGCTTCTTGGCCATCTTCCGGCCGAGGGAGTTCTTGGGAAGCATGCCCTTGACGGCCTTCTCGATGGCACGGTCGGGGCGCTTCTCGAGCAGCTCCTTGTAGGACACGGAACGCAGACCGCCCGGGTAGCCGGAGTGGCGGTACGCCTTCTTCTGCTCCAGCTTGTTGCCGGTCAGGGCCACCTTGTCGGCGTTGATGACGATGACGAAGTCACCGGTGTCGACGTGCGGCGCGAAGATCGGCTTGTGCTTACCGCGGAGCAGCGTCGCGACCTGGGTGGCCAGCCGACCCAGCACGACGTCGGTGGCGTCGATGACGTACCACTGACGCTGTACGTCGGTGGACTTAGGGGTGAACGTGCGCACGGTGGTAAGCCTTCTGTCTGGTTGACATCTGTCGGTAGGTCATGGGCGGGCGCACGACAAGGCCCAGACCTTCCGTCTCCACGAGCAGGGAGATGACGCCGGACGCGCCGCGCATCGGTCACGATGGACCAATCGCACACAACGAATCAGCAGACTACCGGTTGTGACAGGCGTGGGTCAAAACGAAGCACCGACGCGGGGACGTCACACCGGATCCGCACCACGAGTGTACTCGGCGAACGGACCAATGCCCCAACGAAAACCGGTCCCCCACGTCTCTTCTTTAACATGAGCCGACCTCTCTATATTGGCAGCGGTATGTGTCAGCCCCCTCGACCCAGGCACTCCCAGCGGATCCCTCGTCGGCGGACCCACGTGGGTCTCTTGGCATGTCTGACGGCGGCCCTGCTCGGGGGGGTGGTGGTCTCGCGGCTCGACACCTCCCAGACCTCCGACGAGATCTACCTGGAGACCGGCACGCCGGCCCCCTCGTCCGACCGGCTCCTCGCCGCTCCCAAGCGCTCGGCCGACCCCGGCAGGCATCCGCCGCTCGGCCACGTGTCGCGCCCGAGCGGGCGTCCGACGAGCGAGGCGCGCCCGAGCGCGACCCCCACGGTCGCCAAGCAGCGCAGCTCCATCGACGGGTCCGGTTCCGAGGTCCCCGCCGGCACGAGCGTGGGCAGGGCGAGCGACGGCCAGGGCGGCGACGCCGCCGAGGGTGACGCCCCTCCCACGGGCGAGCTGGAGGCGACGGCGGTCGACCTCACCAACAGGGAGCGGATGCGCAACGGGTGCGCCCCGCTGCGGGTCGACCCGCGCCTCGCCCGCTCCGCACGCGCCCACAGCCTCGACATGGCCACGCGCAACTATTTCAGCCACACCTCTCCCGGCGGCCTCAGCCCCTGGGACCGCATGGCCCGCGCGGGATATTCCAACAGCGCCGCCGAGAACATCGCCCGCGGCTACGAGTCGGCCGACGAGGCCGTACGCGGCTGGATGGCCAACAGCGGCCACCGCCGCAACATCCTGAACTGCAAGATCACGACCGTCGGCATCGGGGTCGCCTACGGTTTCGGTGACACGTGGTGGACGCAGGACTTCGGCTATTCCTGACCTGTTATGTCGCGGTGCCGGGCTAGTCTCGGCGCATGGGTTACCCCGGGGATCGACAACCACGCCGCCAGCCTTACCGCCCGTACGAAACACCTCAGTCCGCCGGTGACCTCCGGCCCGAGGCGCAGACGCACGAGCAGGCTCCCGAGTCGGCGTGGCCTCCCGTGGAAGAGCGCGACCCCGGCCAGCGGCCATGGTCACGCGCCGGCGACCGGCGCCCGCCGGCCCACGACCCGCTCTTCGGCCCCCGCCCCGACACGGCCGATGCCGGTCACGACCCGCTCTTCGACCCCCGCCCCGGCACACCCGATCCGGCCTACGGCGTGAGCGGCCAGGGTCACGGTGCGGGAGCCCCCCCGTCCGGCGCGGGCCGTACGTTCGGCCAGGACCCCGCCGCCCATGGCGGCGACCGTCCGTTCGAGGCTCGGCAAGCACCGAGGAGCGCGTTCGAGCCCTCTTCGCCCCCCAGCCGCCCGTTCGAGGCGACCTCACCGCAGGGCCGTCCGTTCGAGGCGACCTCACCGCCCAGCCGCGCGTTCGAGGCATCCTCGCCGCAGGGCCGTCCTTTCGAAGCGTCCTCGCCGCAGGGTCGTCCGTTCGAAGCGTCCTCACCGCAGGGCCGTCCGTTCGAGGCGGCGCAGTCGCCGGACCGGGCGTTCGAGGCGTCGCGGGGCAATCCATTCGATGCGGGGCAGCAGCCACAGGGCGGTCCGTTCGACGGGGCGCGGAGCCGGTCCTTCGAGGAGCGGGGAGACGACCGGCCGTCGGAGGCCGAGGCGCCGCCGTCCCGGCCCCCCATGGAGAGGCGCAGGCGCGAACCGGAGGAGCCCACCGGCAGGCGCTCCCGCACCCCCTTGTTCGTCGCGGGCGGTCTCGTGGCACTGATCGTCGCGACGGGCGCGGGCATCGTGATCCTGAGCGGCGGCGAGGAGCCCGTGAGCACGGCCGCCCCCACCAATACGAACCCGCCCGCCGAGGTGCCCCTGGTGGGCAGCCCCGCCGACAAGTACGGCTACACGGCCTCGCGGAAGACCGACCCCCAGCCGCTCACCCTCAAGGAGCTGTTCGGCCACAAGAAGGTCACCGCGCGCGGTCGCTCGTACCTGATGACGGTGCGGCGGGCCGACAAGAAGTGCAAGGACGCCGTGCACGGCACGGGCATGCAGAAGGCGCTGACGGCCGGGCAGTGTACGCAGTTCCTCCGCGCCAGCTTCCGTGACGCCGCCGGCAAGCTCATCGGCACGGTCGGCGTGGGCAATCTCAAGACCGCCGCCTCGGCGAAGAAGGCGGCCAAGGCGGGCACGGGCGGCGAGCTGGAGGACTACGTCACCCCGCTTCCGGGGAAGGACTCGGCGACCAAGCTCCTCGGCAGCGGCGACGACTCCTACGCCACCGCGTGGGCACAGGGCCACTATTTGATCCTGCTCTGGTTCCAGTACAAGGACGGCCACAAGCCGTCCAAGGCGGAGCTGAAGGCCCTCAACCGAGCGGCCGTCGACATCACCGAGGCCAGCGTCTTCTCCGCACTCGACACCCGGGCCCTCACCGGCGGCCGGAGCAACTGACCCCTAAAGCCGCCCATATGCACCTTTAAGCGGGCAAAAGGGTGTCGAGCTAGACCGGGAAACGCCCATAGCGGTATGCCGATCTCCGACTGTGGATACGCTTCCGCATATGCGTGGCCAGGATTCCGGATCCGAGCACGAACGCGAGACCGAGAGCTCGGGGGCTCCGCCGATGCCACCCCCCAGCTTCGGGCAGGCGCACAAACCCGTGCCGCGGACCGAGCAGAGCGTGAGGGACCCCGACTCCACCCAGGAGACGCCGTGGTTCCAAGACGCGTCCACTGACCAGTCACGGCGGTCGGCGCCCTGGGGCGCGGACGCCCAGCCGTGGGACCCCGCGGAGCGTTTCCCCGCCGAGTACGACTGGTTCGGCCGTTCCGACCTGCCCGAGCAGCCGGACGGCCAGCACAGATCACCCTCAGAGCCCCCGCGTCCCGGCCTGTCACCACGGTCGTCGACCACCCCCGGCGACGGCTCCCCCCAAGACACCATCCCAGTCGACCGCTCCCCCCAACACACCATCCCGGCCACCACCCCAGTCGACCGCTCCCCCGAACACACCATCCCGGCCACCACCCCAAGCGACCGCTCTCCCCAACACACCATCCCGGCCGGTACCCTCGGCATCGGCGCGCGCACGAACCCCATCCACCGGCCCGGCCCCGGCGCCCACACGGCCCCCACCGCCGGCGAGCGCGCGAGCTCCCCCCTCGACCCCGGCCCTTCCGCGAACCAGCCCGGCACCCCCGCTCCCGTGGAGGCACAACGCACCGGGCCGGTCATGGACCCGTGGCCCGGGCAGAGCGCCCCCACCGTCTCCGGTCCCCAGTCCTGGCAGTCACCGCCGGCACCCACCCCTCCGGTCGCCCCCCCGTACAGCCCTTCGGCCGACCCCGCGTACGCCCCGTCAACCAACCCTGCGTTCGGACCTGCCACCGACCCCGCGTACGCCCCGTCAACCGACCCTGCGTTCGGACATGCGGCCGAACCGACGTACGCCCCGTCGACCCACCCCTCGTTCGGGCATGCAGCCGACCCCGCGTACGGGCCGTCGGCTGACCCCGCGTTCGGGCCTGCCGGCGAGATGCGTATCTGGGCCGCCCCGGTCGCCCTTCCCTCGGAAGCGCCTCCCGTCGATCCGTTCACCGCCTCCGGCTCGGACCGCTTTGCCGAACCCGGCCACGACCCGTCCACCCCTCCGAGCGCCGATCCGCTCAGCCCTCCGAGCTCGTGGCTTCCCCCGCCCGTAAGCCCTCCCGCGGTCCTAAAGGACGCGCCCCCGTCCCCCCAAAACGCCCCATGGATCCCGGAGCCCCCTCAGGACGCGCCCCTGGCTTCCCAGGGCGCCGTATCCCAGGGCGCCGTATCCGAGGCCACGCCCGCCGAACCCAGACGCACCGCCAACTTCGTGGCACGTGACATTCCAGTCTGGCCGCCCTTTCCAGCTCCGGGGGAACAGGGCCAGACCGCGCCGCAGTCGACCGGCGGACCGCTCCCGGGTGAGGCGACCACCCCTGGCAACCGAATGCCGACCGGGCAACCCGATCTCCCTGTTCAGACCGCCCACACACCCGTACAGACCACAGGCCTCCCCGGACAAACCCCCGGCCCTTCCGGACAGGACACGAACCTCCCCGGACAAACGTCGGCTCTCCCCGCACAGGGCACGGGCCTGTCCGGACAAGCATCGGGTCTCCCCGCACAGGTCGCGGGCCTGTCCGGACAGAGCACAGGTCTCCCCGGGCAGAGCACGAAGCTTTCCGGACAGGGCACAGGGCTCCCCGGGCAGGGCACAGCGGTTTCAGGGCAGGGCACGGGACAGCCCGATCAGCAGGTGAGTGATCTCGGGATGGACCAGCAGGCGAGTGGCCTTGGGATGGAGGCGACCGAGTCTTCTCCCAGTACACCGCCTCCCTCGCCCTCCACGCCTCCGCCGCCCGGGCCCGAGCCCAGGCCGGCTCCACCGATCCCCGCGCCCTCGCCTCCTCCGGTGCCCGGGCCGTCCATACCGGCGCCACGCCCCCCCGCGCCCGCCACCGCCCCGGAGACCCCGCCGTCATCCCCTGGCTCGGACACCCTGCCGTCATCCCCTGATTCAGAGGTCCCGTCGGCGTTCCCCGGTTCAGAGATCCCATCGGCGCCCCCAGGCTCGCAGGCCCGGCCGACGCCCCCTGGCTCGGAGACCTCGTCGGCCCCCCCTGGCTCGACGTCCACCGGCCCGGCGGCCACGACGCCCACTGGCTCGGCGACCACTGGCCCGGCGATCACTGGCTCGACGTCCACGGCGTCCACTGGCTCTGCTACCCCGGCGGTCTCCGCTGGTTCCGATCCATCTGGGCCGACGATCGGCCGCAGGAGCCTGCCTTCGATTTTCCGGTCTCAGGCGGGCCCCCGGCCGAAGGCCGGTTCTCCTCACGCTTCGGCCTCACCGCCGGGCACTCCTCTGCCGCCCGCTCCGGTGACCCTGCCCCCGCTTCCGACCTCTTCCGCCCAAGGCGGTTCCACCTCAGGGGCAGGTTCCTCCGCGACGAACCCGTCGGGGACGAACGTGCCTGGAACCAGCCCGTCTGAGGCGAGTCCGCCGGGGAGTTCGACGGCGGGGAGTTCGACGCCCACCCGGTCCCCGAAGCCCGGACCGGCTCCGGGGACGCCCCTTCCACCCGCGCCTCTCACCAGTGACGCGCTCTCACCCGCACCGGCGCCGGGCACGCACAAGCCACCAGCGTCAGGTACCGGACTGAAGGCCATCTCCGGTACGGGCGTTCAAAGCGGCCCTGGAACCGGTGCTCAGAGCGGCCCCAATGTCCAGTCACCGTCCGGTGCCGGCGCTCGAAGAGGCTCGGGCAGCGGTCTTCAGGCCCTCCCGCCCGCACCGGCTCCCGGGACCCCGCTTCCACCGGCGCCCCGGAGCCTTTCGCCCCTGGGCCCTCCCCCGCTCTCCGGCCTTTCGGGGCCCGGTTCGTCCTCCCTTTCCGGGCCGAATTCCTCGTCCCTTTCCAGGCCGGGCTCCTCCTCGACGGCGCTCGCCAAGCCCGGCGCTTCCAGGCCGAGCGCCTTCAACGCGGAACGTCCGCCGTCGGGGCCCGTGGTCGAGCGCCCGCCGTTCGTCCCCCCGGGGGCCGTTCCTCCCGAGCCGCCCCCCATTCCCAGCACCGCGGAGCCCGCGGGCAGCCCTTGGAAGAAGATCGTGGTGGCCGCCGGGGTGGCGGTGGCCGTGGCCGTCATCGGCACGGCCGCCTTCTTCGGCTACCGGAACTACAACACTGACCCGGCTCCGGTGAGCCTGCCCACACCTCTCCCGTCCGTGGACGCCGAGGTGCCCGAGCCTGCCGACTCGTTCACGGCCGACCCCGCGCCCGTCGCGACGACCGTGCTCAACTCCGAACAGACCGACCCGAAGAAGCTCACGCTCAAGG
Source organism: Sphaerisporangium sp. NPDC049002 (assembly GCF_040649355.1). Taxonomy (NCBI): domain Bacteria; kingdom Bacillati; phylum Actinomycetota; class Actinomycetes; order Streptosporangiales; family Streptosporangiaceae; genus Sphaerisporangium; species Sphaerisporangium sp. NPDC049002. Next base: position 62,422 of record NZ_JBEZFH010000005.1, read on the forward strand.
AGGCGTTCGCGCGCCGGCGCGTGAGCGTGGGAGGTCGTACGTACACGCGCACCAGGGTCAACATCACGGCCCAGTGCGACAAGGTCGCCGTGGGGACGTTCGCCACGGCCCTGAAGCGCCAGAAGTGCAGCCGCGTGCTGAGGGCGACCTACGTCGACAGCAAGCGGCGCTACGCGGTCACGACGGGCATCGCCGTGTTCCCGACCAGGGAAGCGGCCGTCGCGGCGGACAAGAAGAAGAACCTGGCCAAGACCGTGTGGTTCCGCGGCCTCGCGGGCGACACGGGAAGCGGCGCGGACAAGGCCGACATCTCCGGTGGTTACGCGGCCGGGCTCGTCTGGGGCCGGTACATCGTCTTCAGCTTCGCCACCTACAGCGACGGTCACACGCCGAACGGGCAGGAGAAGGACCTCGGGCCGGTGAGCGGCGCCTTCCGCGACTACACCGCCCACGTGATCGAGAAGCGCGTCACCGGCTGACGACGCGGTACGTACCCCTCGCCGGTCATGAGAGACGCGAGCCGTCCACCGGCCGGCGAGGGGACGCGTCAGCCAGGCACCTCAAGGACCGAACGCCGCAGGTCACCCGGGCACGGCGGGGCAATTCGCCGTACCGAATGCCGGGCGCGCTGCGGTCAGTGGCCGAGCGTCCGTACGCGGCGGGTCAGTTGGGCTCGGTGGGTCAGTTCGCCAGGTTCCGGGTAGCGGACCTCTTCCAGGCACAGGCCGTGTGCCGGGGCGACGTTCACCCCGGAGGCCCGTACGGCGTTCTTGAGCACCTCCCCGGGCCACTCGACCGGCTGGTGCCCCTCCCCCACAGGAATCAGGGACCCCACGAGGGCACGCACCATGGAGTGGCAGAACGCGTCCGCGACCACGGTCCCCACGAGCAGATCGGCCTCGCCCCGCGCCCATTCGAGCCGCTGGAGCTCCCTGATGGTCGTCGCGCCGTCCCGTCTCTTGCAGAAGGCGGCGAAGTCATGCTCCCCCAGCAGGCGCGCGGCGGCCGCGTTCATGCGGTCGAGATCGAGCGGACGGGCGTGCCACAGGACTTCTCTCCTGCGCAGAGGGTCGCAGCCGCCGGGGGCGTCACAGACGCGGTAGGCGTAGCGCCGGGAGAGTGCGGAGAAACGGGCGTCGAAGCCCTCAGGGGCCTCTGTGACCGAGTGGACCCGCACATCCGAGGGAAGTACGCCCGCGAGGCGCCGCATGAGCGCAGAGAGGCGCTCAGCCGTGCTCATGGGGTCTCCAGCGCCCGCCCTGCGGCCCTCGACGGCCTTCAGGGCCTCCATGGGCAGGTCGACATGGGCCACCTGGCCGCGCGCGTGCACCCCCGCGTCCGTACGCCCGGCGACCGTCAGCGAGGGAGGGGGGTCGAGGCGCAGAACGCGGCCGAGCGCCGCCTCCAGCTCCCCCTGTACGGTCCGCCGTCCCGGCTGGCGCGCCCAACCTGAGAAGTCCGTGCCGTCGTAGGCCAGATCGAGCCGGAGCCTGCTTGTCGCGGTCTCCGGTCCCATCGTCTCCACCACGCTGGTCCGGCCTCCTCTCGTACCGTTCACAGGGGCCCGGGCTCGCCGCCGGTCCCGCCCGTTCCCATCGTCATCCCCGGCGACGCCTCGGTCAGCCAACGCGAAGGGCCCAGCACACCGGTCGGTGCGCTGGGCCCGTTCACGATCATTCACCGGCCGGGGAGAACCCCCGGCGCTACCGCGGCGAGGATCAGGCCTCGTCCTTCTTGGACTCGGTCTTCTCGTCGGCGGGGGCCTCGTCGGCCGGGGTCTCGACCTTGTCGGCCGGAGCCTCGTCGGTCTCCGTCGCGGTGACGTCGTTCTCCGGGAGCTCGACGACCTCCTCGGCGGGGGCGGCCGACGCGGCGGCGGGCGTCGTGCGGGCCACGCTGACCGCGTTCAGCGGCTCGGCCACCAGCTCGATCAGCGCCATGGGGGCGTTGTCGCCCTTACGCGGGCCGAGCTTGGTGATGCGGGTGTAGCCACCGGGACGCTCGGCGAAGGTCGGAGCGATCTCGGTGAACAGGTGGTGGACGACGCCCTTGTCCTTGACCACGGCCAGGACCTGGCGGCGGTTGTGGATGTCGCCCTTCTTGGCCTTGGTGATCAGGCGCTCGGCCACGGGCCGGAGGCGCTTGGCCTTGGTCTCGGTGGTGCGGATGCGGCCGTGCTGGAACAGCTGGGTGGCGAGGTTCGCCAGGATCAGCCGCTCGTGGGCCGGGCTACCACCAAGACGTGCGCCCTTGGCTGGCTTGGGCATGGTCGTTCTCCTTTGGGATAACCCGCTCCGGCCGTATCAGGTACCGGAGTCGGGCCGGGAGCCTCGGGCGAGGCTCCCGTTGTCAGAAACGCGTGAAGCAGGAGCCGATCAGTACTGCTCGGTCTCCACGTAACGGGCGTCGTCGTCGTCGTAGTCGCCGCCGGCGACGGCCGTCGGGTCGAACCCGGGCGGGGAGTCCTTGAGCGCGAGCGTCATCTCGTGCAGCTTCTGCTTGACCTCTTCGATCGACTTGGCGCCGAAATTCCTTATATCGAGAAGGTCCTGCTCGCTGCGCGCGACCAGCTCGCCCACGGTGTGGATGCCCTCGCGCTTGAGGCAGTTGTAGGAGCGGACCGTGAGGTTCAGCTCCTCGATCGGCAGCGCCAGGTCGGCCGCGAGAGCCGCGTCCGTCGGCGACGGGCCGATGTCGATGCCCTCGGCCTCGACGTTGAGCTCGCGGGCCAGGCCGAACAGCTCGACCAGGGTCTTGCCGGCGGAGGCCACCGCGTCGCGGGGCTTCATCGACGGCTTGGTCTCGACGTCCAGGATCAGACGGTCGAAGTCGGTGCGCTGCTCGACTCGGGTGGCCTCGACCTTGTAGGTCACCTTGAGAACCGGCGAGTAGATCGAGTCGACGGGAACGCGACCGATCTCCTGGCCGGGCTGCTTGTTCTGGGCGGCGGAGACGTAGCCGCGACCGCGCTCGACGGTCAGCTCCATCTCCAGCTTCGCCTTGCCGTTCAGCGTGGCGATGTGCAGGTCGGGGTTGTGCACCTCGACACCCGCGGGCGGCGCGATGTCGGCCGCGGTGACCTCACCCGGGCCCTGCTTGCGCAGGTACATCACGACCGGCTCGTCGTGCTCGGACGAGACGACCAGGGCCTTGAGGTTGAGGATGATGTCGGTGACGTCTTCCTTGACCCCGGGCACGGTCGAGAACTCGTGCAGCACGCCCTCGATGCGGATGCTCGTGACCGCCGCCCCCGGGATGGAGGACAGCAGCGTGCGGCGCAGCGAGTTGCCGATGGTGTAACCGAAGCCCGGCTCCAGCGGCTCGATGACGAACCGGGACCTGGTCTCCTCGATCGACTCCTCGAGGAGGGACGGGCGCTGTGCGATCAGCATTTGGGTTCTCCCCTGGTTCCGCGGGGCCCGCTATTTGACCACCGCGACGATGTACTTCGTGCTCTGCCTGAAGCTGTACGACTTCCGAGGACGCCGTACAGCCCCTTGACAGACTATGCGCGAACTTCTACTTGGAGTAGAGCTCGACGATCAGCTGCTCCTGGACCTGGGTGTCGATCTGCTGACGGACCGGGAGCTGGTGCACGAGGACACGCAGCTTGTCCGGAACGACGCCGAGCCAGGCCGGGACGGTGCGGTCGCCCGTGGTGGCGCGAGCCACCTCGTACGGCATCAGGTTCCGGGACTTCTCACGGACCTCGACGATGTCGTGCTCGCGGACGCGGTAGGACGGGATGTCGACCTTCTTGCCGTTGACCAGGATGTGGCCGTGGCGAACCTGCTGGCGGGCGGCGTCACGCGAGACGGCGAGGCCGGCGCGGAAGACGACGTTGTCCAGACGGCTCTCCAGGATCTGGAGAAGGTTCTCACCGGTCTTACCGGACTTGCGGTTGGCTTCCTCGTAGTAGTTGCGGAACTGCTTTTCGAGGATGCCGTAGATGCGACGGGTCTTCTGCTTCTCGCGAAGCTGGAGCTGGTACTCAGACTCCTTGGGACGGCCGCGGCCGTGCTCACCCGGAGGGTAAGGACGGATCTCGATCGGGCACTTGGGGGACTCACACTTGGCGCCCTTGAGGAAGAGCTTGGTCTTCTCACGGCGGCAGAGCTTGCAGTCCGCTCCGGTGTAACGAGCCATTTCTCTATATCTCCTGGGCCTCAGACGCGGCGGCGCTTGGGCGGACGGCAACCGTTGTGGGGAACCGGGGTGACATCCTGGATGGAACCCACCTCCAGGCCGGTGGCCTGGAGGGACCGGATGGCGGTCTCGCGACCGGAACCGGGGCCCTTCACGAAGACGTCGACCTTGCGCATGCCGTGCTCCATGGCCCGGCGCGCGGCGTTCTCGGCGGCCATCTGCGCCGCGAACGGCGTGGACTTGCGGGAGCCCTTGAACCCGACGTGGCCGGCGCTGGCCCAGGAGATCACGTTCCCGCTCGGGTCGGTGATCGAAACAATCGTGTTGTTGAACGTGCTCTTGATGTGGGCGTGCCCGTGAGCGACGTTCTTCTTTTCCTTGCGGCGCACCTTCTTCGGTGCACCCTGGCGGCTCTTCGGAGGCATGTAGCGCTATCTCCTGAGGTGGTCGGTCCTGCTGCGTGGACGGGGGCGAGGCGTCGGGCCCTTGCCGGGCCCGGCTCGGCGCCCCGTCGCGGACTACTTCTTGCCGGGCTTCTTCTTGCCGGCCACGGTCTTCTTCTTGCCCTTACGGGTGCGCGCGTTGGTCTGCGTACGCTGACCGTGCACGGGAAGACCACGACGGTGTCGGATGCCCTGGTAGCAGCCGATTTCAATCTTGCGACGGATGTCGGCCTGAACCTCGCGACGAAGGTCACCTTCGATCTTGAAGGTGGCCTCGATGTAGTCACGCAGCGGCACCAGCTCGGTGTCGGACAGCTGGTGGACGCGAAGGTCCCCGCTGATCCCCGTGACGCTCAGGACCTCCTGAGCGCGGCTGCGGCCGATTCCGTAGATGTAGGTGAGAGCGATCTCCAGCCGCTTGTCGCGGGGGAGGTCGACGCCAACCAGGCGAGCCATGGTCGGGCATTCTCCTTCGTTATGGCGGAGGTCCTGCGCGTCACTGCCCCTCCCCATGCCCGGGGTGAGGGCCTCGGCCTCCGACCGAGGGTCGCCCGCGTGGTTCGGCGTGAAGCCGCCTTCGCGGGTGTGATGCGCGATTACATTTGTTCCGGGCCCGGCCCGCCTCGCCCACTAGTGGCTCGGCCGCCCAGCCCGGCCGCGATCAGCCCTGGCGCTGCTTGTGGCGCAGGTTGTCGCAGATCACCATGACGCGACCGTGCCGGCGGATCACCTTGCACTTGTCGCAGATCTTCTTGACGCTCGGCTTGACCTTCATAGTCCCTGTCGTTCCTCAGACGGCCCGCCGCCGGATGCCCGGTCGAACAGCCGCACCGTGCGTCGCACGGGCGGCCGGTCTTCCTCGCTGCCGGGAAGGGGGCTTACTTGTATCGGTAGACGATCCGCCCACGACTGAGGTCGTAGGGGCTCAGTTCAACGACAACCCTGTCGTCGGGGAGGATACGGATGTAGTGCATCCGCATCCGTCCGCTGATGTGGGCCAGGACCTTATGGCCGTTGTCGAGTTGCACCCTGAACATCGCGTTCGGGAGCGACTCAACCACAGTGCCCTCGATCTCGATGGCGCCGTCCTTCTTGGCCATGTCCCTCGCGTTTCACTGATCGGTCGTCTGAGGTATCGGCACACTACGCAGCCGCGACCTAGAGCACGTTGAGGATGCGGCGATATCTGGACCGCCGACGCGCAATGGTCATAGTGAACCGACAAAGGAGTGTACGACAACCGGCGAGGAATTGCGAAACGCCTGGCGCTTGTCCGGACACAACCGACCACTAGCGTACCCCAGACCGCCCGCATGGTGGGACGCCCCTCCGTACGCCATCAGGCAAGAGATGTACACGCCTGAGCAGGGAGTTACAGGAGGAATGGGGGACGCGCCCACCCGGCGCTCGGTACCGCCGATACCGGTCCAGGGTGGGCGCGTGCTCATGGGTACGGGGGGATGTGGGGGCTCACGGCGCCCCCTGACCGTTGTCGTCCGATAAAGATCACTTACCCGGCATCGGGCCGGGAAACTGCCATCAGCGGTAAAGGCTACGTTCAATGCCCGTGAATACGACAAGAGCGGGCGCTCCCAGGAAGCGCCCGCTCTCTGACCCCCGGCCGTCGATCCCCCTCACTGGGACCGGACTATCAGTTCAGACGAGGTCGGGTCAGCCGCCGTACCGGTGCCAGCCGCTCCAGTCGTAGTCACTGGTCGAGCCCTCGCCGACCCGGAAGCGGAACCCGTCGACGTCCGGGTCGTTGAAGAAGATCCGCTTCGAGAAGTGGCCGAACGCGCGGTAACGGTCGTACCGGTGCCAGCCGCGGTCGTCGTGGTAGTAGACGTCGAACCAGGCGTACTGCCTGTCGCGGTCACGGTCACTCGACGCCGAGCGTGCATTAGTACGCAGAACGGCTGCTCAGCGCTTCTTCCCGTCGTTCTTCGATCCCGTGCCGAAGATCATGCTGACGAGCATGATGGCCCCCCACGGGCCCGCGACCCACATCGGCCAGAAATATCCGCCGAAGTCGGTGAGGGCCCAGATGACCGAGGTCACGGCCACCGCGGAGGCCCAGGCCCCCCAGGCCGCACGGAGATCCTTCTCGGCCTTGCTCTCGGGACGCTCGGCCGACGGCTGGGCCGTGGCCGGCAGCGCGCGCAGGTCGATGTCGGGCAGATCCGCGGTCAGCTTCTGCAGGTCGCCGAAGGTCCTGCCCGCGTAGACCAGTTCCAGGCGCTCGTTGAACTCGTCCATCGTGAGCCGGCCCTCGGCACAGTGCTCACGAAGGGCGGCCGCGACCCTGTCCCTGTCGCCGTCGGACGCCCTCATATCCGGTGTCGCCGCCATCGTCCTCAACTCCCGTGCAGAGGTCCGCCGTGGGAGGCCGCCCCGCTAACGGTCAAGGGAGCTCATCGCTCCGCCTTGCCGTCGGTGACGACTTCCCCTCCCAGCAGTTCGCTAAGCCGTGCTTTACCCCCGTCGATGGCGGTAAGCACCCAAGGACCATTATCAGTCACCGCGACGCTGTGCTCGAAGTGCGCGGACGCCTTTCCGTCGATGGTCACGACGGTCCAGTCGTCGGCCAGCACCCTGGTGCGGTCCGTGCCGAGGTTGACCATCGGCTCCACGGCGAAGCACATGCCCGGCTCGAAGCGCGGGCCCCTGCCCGGCTTGCCATGGTTCGCCACCCACGGGTCCATGTGCATCTCGGTGCCGATGCCGTGCCCGCCGTACTCCTGAGGAATGCCGTAACGGCCCTGAGAGCGCACGTAGCGCTCAACCTGGTGGCCGATGTCGGAGAGGTGCCCGCCGACCCTGAGGGCGGCGATACCGCGCCACATGGCCTCCTCGGTCACCCGCATCAGCTCGGTCAGCTTCGGGTCGACCTCGCCGACGCCCATCGTGATCGCCGAGTCGCCGTGCCAGCCGTCGAGGATCGCGCCACAGTCGATCGAGATGACGTCGCCCTCGGCGAGCGGCCGGCGGTCACTCGGAATCCCGTGGACCACCTCTTCGTTCACGGAGGCGCAGATGGTCGCGGGGAAGCCCTGGTAGCCCTTGAACGACGGGATGGCGCCCTCGTCGCGGATGGCCTTCTCGGCGATCGCGTCCAGGTCGAGCGGCGTCATCCCCGGGCGCACGGAGTTCCGCAGCAATTCGAGCGTGCGCCCGACCACGAGGCCGGCCGCCCGCATCTTCTCCACCTGCGCAGGCGTCTTGATCTGAATCCCGTGCTTGTTCTTCTTGAACACTTACTGGCACCCCCTGGGGTGAAATAACGGACGACGCGGCATCCCAATTCCCCCGATTGTCCCCCAACAAGCCGAACGCCACCCCTGGGAAACGACCCCAGAAGTGGCGTTTGGCGTTGAAATATGTCAGTCGACGAAGCGGCGCAGTTCCGCCATCGCCCGTTGCGTGATCTCCTCGACCGGTCCGGTGGCGTCCACTCCCTGGAGGATCCCCTCATCCGCGTAGAACGAGATCAGCGGAGAGGTCTGCTCCTGGTAGACCTCCAGTCGGTGCCGGATGGTGTCTTCCCGGTCGTCGTCCCGCTGGAACAGCTCACCACCGCAGGCGTCGCAGACGCCCTCCTTGGAGGACGGGTCGAACACCACGTGCCACACCTTGCCGCAGGAACGGCAGGTGCGGCGCCCGGCGAGGCGACGCACGACCTCCTCGTCGTCGACGACGAGTTCGAGCACGGCGTCGAGAGAGGTGCCGAACTCGGCCAGCATCTTGTTGAGGATCTGAGCCTGTGGCACGTTGCGCGGGAAGCCGTCGAGCAGGAAACCCTCCTGCGCGTCGGCCTCCCCGAGGCGATCGCGGACCATGGCGACGGTCACCTCGTCGGGGACGAGGTCGCCACGGTCCATGTACTCCTTGGCAAGCTTGCCGAGTTCCGTGCCGCCCGACACGTTGGCACGGAAAATGTCACCTGTCGAGATCTTCGGGATGGACAGGTTCGATGCGATGAACTGGGCCTGTGTCCCCTTGCCCGCTCCGGGGGGCCCGACCAGGACGACGCGCACTACTTGAGGAAGCCCTCGTAGTTCCGCTGCTGCAGCTGGCTCTCGATCTGCTTCACGGTGTCCAGCCCAACACCAACCATGATCAGAATGCTCGTGCCTCCGAACGGGAAGTTCTGGCTCGCTCCTGCCACCGCCAGCGCGATGATCGGCACCATGGAGATCAGGCCCAGATACAGCGAACCGGGGGCGGTCAACCGTGTGAGCACGTAGTTGAGATACTCAGCGGTCGGCCGTCCCGGGCGGATGCCCGGGATGAATCCACCGTACTTCTTCATGTTGTCGGCGACTTCAACGGGGTTGAAGGTGATGGACACGTAGAAGTAAGTGAAGAAGATGATCAGCACGAAGAACGTGGCCATGTAGACCGGGTGGTCGCCTCGGACGAAGTTCTGCGCCAGCCACTGGACGACCGCGCCGGGGTTCTCCTTGTTGCCGAACAGCGACACAACGAGCTGCGGGAGGTAGAGCAGCGAAGAGGCGAAGATGACCGGGATGATGCCCGCCTGGTTCACCTTCAACGGGATGTAGGTCGAGGTCCCGCCATACATCCGGCGGCCCACCATGCGTTTGGCGTACTGCACCGGGATGCGGCGCTGCGCCTGCTCGACGAACACCACGGCAGCGATCATGAACACACCGACCACCATCACCACGACGAAGGTGAAGGCGTTCTGGCGGAAGATGTTCAGGAGCTCGGACGGGAAGACCGCGATCACCTGGGTGAAGATGAGGATCGACATGCCGTTGCCGACACCGCGGTCGGTGACGAGCTCGCCGAGCCACATGATCACGGAGGTGCCGGCCGTCATCACGACCACCATCGTCACGATGGTGAAGGCGTCGTTGTTGATGAGGAGCGGCTGGCGGCAGTTGGGGAACAGCTGCCCGGTGCGCGCGAGCGCCACGAACGCGGTCGACTGCAGGATCGCGAGGCCGATGGTCAGGTAACGCGTGTACTGCGTGATCTTCGCATTTCCGGCCTGGCCTTCCTTCTTGAGGGCCTCAAGTCGGGGGATGACCACAGTGAGCAGCTGGAGGATGATGCTGGACGTGATGTACGGCATGATGCCGAGCGCGAAGACTGAAAGTTTCAGTAGCGCGCCGCCACTGAACAGTTGCACCATGCCATAGATGTTGGCGGCGTCGCTCGACTGCGCCTCTTTCAAACACTGCTGGACATTGATCGTGTTCACACCGGGGGTCGGCAGCACCGAGCCCAGCCGGAACAGAACGATGATGCCCAACGTGAAGAGCAACTTGTTGCGCAGGTCGGGCGTACGGAACGCCCGGGTAATCGCGGTCAGCACGGCCCCTCCTGCGCGCCTGAAAGGCGGTATCGGTCAGCGAAGGTCTGGGAGTGATCCATCGGCACATCTCTGGTCAACGAGCCCTGGACAGCCTTCTGTCCAGCGCACTCTAACGCACTACGGGCGCGGTGGCTCTCTGTGAGCCCCCGCGCCTCGTATTGCCTGCCTACAGCTCGGTGACGGCGCCACCGGCCGCAGCGATCTTCTCCTTCGCGGAGGCGGAGAAAGCGTGCGCCTGCACGTTCAACGCCACCGAGATGTCACCGGTTCCCAGAATCTTGACCGGCTGGTTCTTGCGGACCGCACCCCGCTCGACCAGCGTCTCCACGCTGACGTCTCCGCCATCGGGGAACAGCTCGCCGAGCCTGTCCAGGTTGACGACCTGATAGGTCGTCTTGAACATGGCGTTCGAGAAGCCCTTCCGCTTCGGCAGCCGCCGCTGGAGCGGAACCTGGCCACCCTCGAAGCCGAGAGGAACACTCGTACGGGACTTGGTGCCCTTGGTGCCACGACCGGACGTCTTGCCCTTGGACGCCTCGCCACGGCCCTTGCGGACCTTGGACTTGTTGGCGCCGGGAGCCGGACGCAGGTGGTGGATGCGCAGCGGCGTACCGCCGCCGTTGTTCTCAGCGTTAGCCATGACTAGTCGACCTCTTCCACCTCGACGAGGTGCGTCACCACGGCGACCATCCCCCGGATCTCCGGGCGGTCCTCCTTGACGACGACGTCGCCGATTCGCTTCAGGCCCAGCGAGCGCAGCGAGTCACGCTGGTTCTGCTTGCCACCGATCTTCGATCGGGTCTGGGTGATCTTGAGACGAGCCATCGGCTAGCTCACCGCCTTCGCCGCCGCGGCGGCCTCGGCGATGCCTTCGGCACGGGCCTTGAGCATGCGCACAGGGGCGACGTGCTCGATCGGCAGTCCACGGCGCGCGGCGATCTCCTCGGGCCGGCTGAGGCCCTTCAGGGCCGCCACGGTGGCGTGGACGATGTTGATCGGGTTGTCCGAGCCGAGCGACTTGGACAGCACGTCGTGGATCCCGGCGCACTCCAGGACGGCGCGCACAGGACCACCCGCGATGACACCGGTACCGGGCGAGGCCGGACGCAGGAGAACGACGCCGGCGGCGTCCTCACCCTGCACGGTGTGAGGGATGGTGCCCTGGATGCGCGGCACCTTGAAGAAGTGCTTCTTGGCCTCCTCGACACCCTTGGCGATCGCCGCGGGCACCTCCTTGGCCTTGCCGTATCCGACACCGACCAGGCCGTTGCCGTCACCGACGACAACCAGGGCGGTGAAGCTGAAGCGACGACCACCCTTGACGACCTTGGCCACTCGATTGATCTTCACGACGCGCTCGATGTACGAGACGCCCTTCTCGGCAGCGCCGCCGCGGCGATCGTCGCGACGGTCACGCCGCTCACCACCGCCGCCGGCACCGCGACGCGGAGCTGCAGCCATCAGTGGTTCCTCTCCTCGTTGCTCTTGATTGCGATCCTGGCTGGAGACATCAGAACTCCAGCCCGCCTTCTCGGGCGCTGTCCGCGAGGGCCGCGATGCGGCCCGCGTAGCGGTTGCCACCGCGGTCGAGAACGACAGCGGTGATCCCGGCGGCCTTGGCCCGCTGAGCGAGGAGCTCGCCGACCTTCTTAGCCTTGTCCGTCTTGGTGCCCTCACCGGTACGGAGAGAGGCGTCCAGCGTGGACGCGCTCACCAGCGTGTGACCGGCGGTGTCGTCCACGATCTGCACGAACAGGTGACGCGCGGAGCGGTTGACGACGAGACGCGGGCGGGCCGGCGAGCCGACGACCTTCTTGCGGACGCGGCGGTGACGGCGCGAGCGCGAGAGAGCGCGCGCGGCCGTGTGCTTGGCAACCTTGGTGAAGGCCATGACTACTTACCAGCCTTTCCGACCTTGCGGCGGATGACTTCGCCCTGGTACCGCACACCCTTGCCCTTGTAAGGGTCAGGCTTGCGCAGCTTGCGAATGTTCGCGGCGACCTCGCCGACCTTCTGCTTGTCGATGCCGTCCACGTGGAACAGGGTCGGCCGGTCGACGCGGAAGGTGACGCCCTCGGGGGCGTCGACGACCACAGAGTGGCTGAAGCCCAGCGAGAACTCCAGCTGCGTCGGGCCCTTGGCCTGGACGCGGTAACCCACGCCGACGATCTCCAGCGTCTTGCTGTATCCCTTGGTCACGCCGTCGACCATGTTGGCGATCAGCGTGCGGGACAGCCCGTGCAGCGCACGGACCTTGTTCTCGTCGTTGGGACGTGAGACGGCGATGGTGCCGTCGTCCCCCCGAGCCACATCGATCGGCTCGGCGACCGTGTGTGAAAGCGTGCCCTTGGGGCCCTTGACCGTGACATCCCGGCCGTCGATGGTGATGTCAACACCATTCGGTACGGGGATGGGCAGCCGTCCAATTCGCGACATGCTGAAATTCCTCCCCTCGTTACCAAACGTAGGCGAGGACTTCCCCGCCCACACCACGCTTGCCGGCCTGCCTGTCGGTCATGAGGCCACCGGACGTCGAGATGATCGCGACGCCCAGGCCGCCCAGGACCCTAGGCAGGTTGTCCTTCTTTGCATAGACCCGCAGACCGGGCTTGGAAACCCGGCGCAGGCCCGCGATAGACCGTTCACGCGTAGGCCCGAACTTGAGCTCCACCACGAGGTTCTTCCCGACCTTGGCGTCTTCGACGGCCCAGGCCTGGATGTAACCCTCCTGCTGGAGGATCTCGGCGATGTGCGCCTTGATCTTCGAGTACGGCATGGCCACGGTGTCGTGGTACGCCGAGTTCGCGTTACGCAGACGTGTCAACATGTCTGCGATCGGGTCGGTCATCGTCATGGCCGGTGGCCCTCCTCACCGCGGTTTCCCTGTGACGGGACCTACGGTGTGGTCGTGGGCGCTTGAAGCAGCGCCCGGTTGATATGACTTATATGTACAGCTGGCCCAGCGCGGGCCTCCGTGTCGCGATCACCGGCAGAGCCGGCCGCGCGTCCATCAGAAGGCCCGCACGCGGGCTACCAGCTGGACTTGGTGATGCCGGGCAGCTCGCCCCGGTGCGCCATCTCGCGGAAGCACACGCGGCACAGGCCGAACTTGCGGTAGACGGCGCGAGGCCGGCCGCAGCGCGTGCACCGAGTGTACGCGCGAACGCCGAACTTGGGCTTGCGCTCGGCCTTGGCGATCAAGGACTTCTTAGCCATCAGGCCTCCTTAAAGGGGAAGCCGAGAAGCTTGAGCAGCGCCCGGCCCTGGTCGTCATTCGTGGCGGTGGTCACGACCGTGATGTCCATGCCACGCTGACGGTCGACCTTGTCCGGGTCCACCTCGTGGAACATGACCTGCTCGGTAAGACCGAAGGTGTAGTTCCCGTTGCCGTCGAACTGCTTCGGCGACAGGCCGCGGAAGTCCCTGATACGCGGAAGCGCCAGGGAGAGCAGCCGGTCGAGGAACTCCCACATGCGGTCGCCGCGGAGCGTCACGTGCGCGCCGATCGGCATGCCCTCGCGGAGCTTGAACTGCGCGATGGACTTGCGGGCGTGGGCGACGGCCGGCTTCTGACCGGTGATGGCGGTGAGATCGCGCACCGCGCCCTCGATGAGCTTGGAGTCCCGAGCCGCCTCGCCGACACCCATGTTCACCTTGATCTTGGTGAGACGGGGAATCTGCATGGCGTTCTCGATGCCGAACTGCTCACGAAGCTTGTCCGCGATCTCCTCGCGGTAACGCTCCTTGAGGCGCGGCGTGATGCGCTCGGTCTCAGTTGTGGTGGCGGTCATCAGTTGTCCTCACCCGATTCGTCGGCCTTGTCGGCCTTCTTGGCGGGCTTGTCGTCCTTCTTCGCCTCATCCTTGAGCTTCTTGACGTTGCTCACGTGGATGGGGGCCTCCATGGTCTGCACGCCGCCTTCCTTGGCGCCGCGCGGTCCCTGGTGGGTGACCTTCGAGTGCTTCTTGACCATGTTGACGCCCTCGACTATCACGCGGTCCTCGCGCGGGATAGAGAGGATCACACGACCCTTGGCACCCTTGTCCTTACCGGCGATGACCTGGACGAGGTCACCCTTCTTCACATGTAGCTTCGGCATTACAACACCTCCGGCGCGAGCGAGATGATGCGCATGAACTTCTTCTCGCGCAGCTCGCGACCCACCGGACCGAAGATACGCGTGCCCCGAGGGTCACCGCTGTCCTTGATGATGACCGCGGCGTTCTCGTCGAAGCGGATGTAGGAGCCGTCGGGGCGGCGGCGCTCCTTGGTGGTGCGCACCACGACAGCCTTGACCACATCACCCTTTTTGACACCCGCGGCGGGAAGGGCGTCCTTCACCGTCGCGACGATGATGTCGCCGATACCCGCGTAGCGCCGACCCGAGCCGCCGAGCACGCGGATGCACAAGATCTCCTTGGCACCCGTGTTGTCGGCGACCTTGAGCCGCGACTCCTGCTGGATCACGTCAACTCCCGTGTGTCACGCCGGTTCTCATTCGTGAGCCTGGCGGAACTAGATTCGGTCTAATGCTCCCTGGTGACGGCTTTGCCATCACCGAGGGGGGACGCCCGCGCGGAAGGCCCCCTTCCGGGGGGCCTCCCGCAGAGCGACTTACTTGGCCCGCTCGAGGATCTCCACGACGCGCCACCGCTTGGTGGCCGACAGCGGCCGGGTCTCCATCAGGAGAACGCGGTCGCCGACGCCGCAGGAGTTGGCCTCGTCGTGGGCCTTGTACTTGGTCGTACGGCGGATGACCTTGCCGTACAGCGGGTGCTTGACGCGGTCTTCGACGGCGACGACGACGGTCTTGTCCATCTTGTCGCTGACGACCAGACCCTCACGGGTCTTGCGGTAGTTCCGCGTCTTCTTGTCGGTGGTCTCAGTTGTCTCAGCCATCGCTCGGCTCCTTCTCGACCGTGATGATTCCGAGCTCCCGCTCACGCATCACGGTGTAGATACGGGCGATCTCGCGGCGGACGGCACGGAGCCGCCCGTGGCTTTCCAACTGACCGGTCGCCGCCTGGAAGCGGAGGTTGAACAGCTCCTCCTTGGCTTCCTTCAGCTTCTGGACCAGCTCATCCTGGTCAGAAGTCCGCAGCTCACCGGCGGTCAGGCCCTTAGCCATCACGCCTCACCCACTTCACGCTTAACAAACCGGCACTTCATCGGGAGCTTGTGCATCGCACGACGGAGGGCCTCACGGGCCACCGGCTCGGATACACCCGAGAGCTCGAACATGACGCGACCGGGCTTGACGTTGGCGATCCACCACTCCGGCGAACCCTTACCGGAACCCATGCGGGTCTCGGCCGGCTTCTTCGTCAGGGGACGGTCGGGGTAGATGTTGATCCACACCTTGCCGCCACGGCGGATGTGCCGGGTCATGGCGATACGAGCGGCTTCGATCTGGCGGTTGGTCACGTAGTGGTGCTCAAGCGCCTGGATGCCGAACTCGCCGAACACGACCCTGGTGCCGCCCTTGGCGGCTCCGCTGCGGTCGGGCCGGTGCTGTTTACGGTGCTTGACCCTGCGCGGGATCAGCATGGTCAGCTCCCTTCAGCACCCGGCTGCTCCGCCGGGCCGGTCTCGGGCGCCCCTGCGGGCGCGGTTGATTCGGTCTTCGGTCCACGACCGCCGCCACGGGGGGCACCGTCGCGGCCGCCACGGCCACCGCCACCGCCGCCGCCCGCACCACGGCCACGCTGCGGCCGGTCGGTACGGTCGCGACGCTGGCCGGCACGCGCACCGGCGGCAGCCGCCTCGCGCTCGGCGCGGCTGGTCGGAGCCTCACCCTTGTAGATCCACACCTTCACGCCGATGCGGCCGAAGGTGGTGCGGGCCTCGTAGAAGCCGTAGTCGATGTCCGCGCGAAGGGTGTGCAGAGGCACGCGACCCTCGCGGTAGAACTCCGACCGCGACATCTCGGCGCCGCCGAGACGACCGGCGCACTGGACACGGATGCCCTTGGCGCCGCTCTTCATCGCCGACTGCATGGCCTTGCGCATCGCCCGCCGGAACGAAACCCGGCTGGACAGCTGCTCGGCCACGCCCTGGGCGACGAGCTGGGCGTCGACCTCGGGGTTCTTGACCTCGAGGATGTTCAGCTGGACCTGCTTCTTGGTCAGCTTCTCAAGGTCGCCACGGATACGGTCGGCCTCGGCGCCACGGCGACCGATGACGATGCCCGGCCGGGCGGTGTGGATGTCGACCTGGACTCGGTCGGTGGTCCGCTCGATCTCGACCTTGGAGATGCCGGCCCGCTCCATGCCCTTCTGCAGCATGCGGCGGATCGACACGTCTTCGGCGACGTAGGACTTGTACAGCTTGTCGGCGTACCACCGGCTCTTGAAGTCGGTCGTGATGCCGAGCCGGAACCCGTGCGGGTTAACCTTCTGGCCCACTAGCGGGTCCTTCCCTTCGGCCTGCCCTGACCTTCCGGCCGGGCTTCGACGATCACGGTGATGTGACTCGTCCGCTTGTTGATCCGATAGGCACGGCCCTGGGCACGGGGGCGGAACCTCTTCAGCGTCGGGCCCTCGTCGACCCACGCCCGGCTCACGACCAGCAGCTCGCGGTCGAGCTTGAAGTTGTGCTCCGCGTTGGCCATCGCGCTCGACAGCACCTTGTAGATCGGCTCGCTCGCCGCCTGGGGGGCGAACTGCAGCACGGCCTGCGCCTCCGAAGCGGGCAGCCCGCGAATAAGGTCCACCACGCGGCGGGCCTTCTGGGGCGTGACGCGGACGAACCGCGCCTGAGCCCTGGCTTCCATCGCTTACTCCTCGTTTCTAAGGCGCTTACCGCCGGCTACGCCGGTCTTCCTTGACGTGGCTGCGGAAGGTCCGCGTAGGCGCGAACTCACCCAGCTTGTGACCGATCATCGACTCGGTGACGAACACCGGGACGTGCTTGCGCCCGTCGTGGACGGCGATCGTGTGGCCGAGCATGTCGGGCACGATCATGGAGCGCCGCGACCACGTCTTGATGACGTTCTTGGTGCCCTTTTCGTTCTGGACGTCCACCTTCTTCATAAGGTGGCCATCCACGAAAGGACCCTTCTTAAGGCTACGTGGCATTTAGGCTGCTCCTACCGCTTCTTCCTCTTGCTCCGCCGACGGATGATCAGTCGGTCGCTGGCCTTGTTGGCCTGACGGGTACGACCCTCGGGCTTGCCCTTGGGGTTCACCGGGTGGCGACCGCCGGAGGTCTTACCCTCACCACCACCGTGCGGGTGGTCGACCGGGTTCATGGCGACACCACGAACGGTCGGGCGCTTGCCCTTCCAGCGGTTACGACCCGCCTTACCGATGTTGATGTTGGCCTGCTCGGCGTTGCCGACCTGGCCCACGGAGGCGCGGCAGCGCACGTCCACCTGGCGCATTTCACCGGAAGGCATACGCAGCGTGGCGTACTGCCCCTCCTTGGCCAGGAGCTGGATCTGCGCGCCGGCGGACCGGCCCAGCTTGGCGCCGCCACCGGGCTTCAGCTCCACGGCGTGGATGAAGGTACCGGTCGGAATGTTGCGCAGCGGCAGGCAGTTACCCGGCTTGATGTCGGCCGCGGGGCCGTTCTCGATGCGGTCGCCCTGCTTGATGCCCGTCGGAGCGAGGATGTAGCGCTTCTCGCCGTCTGCGTAGTGCAGGAGCGCGATGCGCGACGTCCGGTTCGGGTCGTACTCGATGTGAGCGACCTTGGCCGGAACGCCGTCCTTGTCGTGGCGCCGGAAGTCGATGATCCGGTAGGCGCGCTTGTGCCCACCGCCCTGGTGACGCGCGGTCACCCGGCCGTGGACGTTACGACCACCCTTGCTGTGAAGGGGAGCAAGCAGCGACTTCTCCGGCGTGCTGCGCGTGATCTCGGCGAAATCCGAGACGCTCGCGCCGCGACGACCCGGAGTCGTCGGCTTGTACTTACGGATGCCCATCTTTTTCGTTCATCCCTTGTCGATGTTGCTTGGCAATGCGCGGTGTTCAGCTGATCTGACCGAAGATGTCGATCCGATCGCCTTCCACCAGGCTCACGATCGCCCGCTTCGTGCTCGGGCGCTGGCCGTAACCGAACTTGGTCCGCTTGCGCTTGCCCTGCCGGTTGATCGTGTTCACGCTGGAGACCTTGACGCCGAAGATCTGCTCAATGGCGATCTTCACCTGGGTCTTGTTGGCCGTCTTGCGCACCAAGAACGTGTACTTGTTGTGCTCGTCGATCAGGCCGTAGCTCTTCTCGGAGACGATCGGCTTGATGATGATGTCGCGCGGGTCGGCGATCTTCTGCATCAGGCGTCTTCCTTCCCGCTCTTGCCGAGCCGAGCCACGACCTGGTCGTACGCGGTGCGCGTGAAGACCACGTCGTCGTAGCAGAGCACGTCGTACGTGTTGAGCTGGCCCGCGTCCAGGAGGTGGACCTCCGGCGCGTTGCGCAGGCTCAGCCAGGTCAGCTCGTCACTCTCGTCGACCACGACGAGAACGCTGCGAGCGTTGGTGATCTTGCGCAGCGCCTCCAGAGCGGCCTTGGTCTTCGGGGTCTCCCCGCTGACCAGACCGTCGATGACGTACACGCGACCGCCGGACGCCCTGTCGCTGAGGGCGCCACGGAGAGCGGCGGCCTTCATCTTCTTGGGCGTCTTCTGGGTGTAGTCCCGCGGCTGCGGGCCGTGGACGATGCCACCGCCGGCGAACTGCGGGGCGCGGGTCGAGCCCTGACGGGCGCGGCCGGTGCCCTTCTGGCGGTACGGCTTCTTGCCACCGCCGCTGACCTCACCGCGGGTCTTCGTCTTGTGCGTGCCCTGCCTGCGCGCGGCGAGCTGGGCGACGACGACCTGGTGGATCAGCGGAATGTTGACCTTGGCGCCGAAGATCTCCTCCGGCAGGTCGACGCTCCCGGTCTTCGCGCCGGCCGCGTCGAGGACGTCAATGGTGCTCACTTGGCAGCCCCCTTCTTGGCACTGGTGCGGACGAGAACCAGGCTGCCGTTGGCACCGGGGATCGCACCCTTGATCAGGATGAGACCCTTCTCGGCGTCCACGGCGTGAACCTTGAGGCTCTGGATGGTGGTCCGGACGTTGCCCATCCGGCCGGCCATGCGCAGGCCCTTGAAGACGCGGCCCGGGGTGGCGCAACCGCCGATGGAGCCGGGCGAGCGGTGCTTGCGCTGGGTGCCGTGCGAGGCGCTGAGGCCCTTGAAGCCGTGACGCTTCATGACACCCGCGAAGCCCTTGCCCTTGCTCTTACCGGTCACGTCGACGTACTGCCCGGCCTCGAAGGTGTCGGCCAGGACTTCCTGGCCGATCGTGTACTCGGAGGCGTCCGTGGTCCGAAGCTCGACGAAGTAGCGGCGCGGGGTGATGTCGTGCTTGCGCAGATAATCACCCAGCGGCTTGTTCACCTTGCGCGGGTCCACCTGCCCGTAGCCGAGCTGAACAGCGGAGTAGCCGTCCTTGTCCTCAGTGCGGACGCGGGTCACCACGCACGGACCGGCCTCGACGACGGTGACCGGAACCATCCGGTTGCCCTCATCGAAGACCTGGGTCATGCCGAGCTTCTTGCCCAGGACGCCCTTGATCTGCTTAGCCATGTCAGTGCGTTCCCTCAGAGCTTGATCGAGATGTCGACGCCGGCCGGAAGGTCGAGCCGCATGAGCGAGTCGACGGTCTTCGGCGTCGGATCGATGATGTCAATCAGCCGCTTGTGCGTGCGCATTTCGAAGTGCTCACGGCTGTCCTTGTACTTGTGCGGCGAGCGGATGACGCAGTACACGTTCTTCTCGGTCGGCAACGGCACCGGGCCCGCGACCTTCGCGCCAGTCCGCGTCACCGTCTCGACGATCTTCTTGGCCGAGCTGTCGATGACCTCGTGGTCATAGGCCTTAAGCCGGATGCGGATCTTTTGTCCCGCCATAATGGCCTCGGTGTCCTTCGCTGTCGTCCTGCAAAAGTTTCGTGCGGCCTTTTGCCGCTATGGGTGTCCCACGTGGCAGAGGCCCCGTGACCCGCCTATTTCTTCCGTGATCTTGCAGTCATCTCGGTCTCTCTGGGCCGAGACGGCTGCGAGATCACGGGCCTGGATCGGGCTCGAAGCTCGCTGTGGGCTCCGGGGCCGACTGGTCGGCCCCTTCGTGGTTCGGCGGCCGGCCTCCGGTTCCCCGAGGCCGACCGCCGACCCATGATCGCGCTACTTGATGATCTTCGTGACTCGACCCGCACCGACGGTGCGGCCACCCTCGCGGATGGCGAACTTGAGACCGTCCTCCATCGCGATGGGCTGGATGAGCTGGACGGTCATCTCGGTGTTGTCACCGGGCATGACCATCTCAGTGCCCTCGGGGAGGGTCACGACGCCCGTCACGTCCGTGGTACGGAAGTAGAACTGCGGGCGGTAGTTGTTGAAGAACGGCGTGTGGCGGCCGCCCTCGTCCTTGGACAGGATGTAGACCTGAGCCTCGAACTCGGTGTGCGGGGTGGTCGTGCCCGGCTTGATGATGCACTGGCCGCGCTCGACGTCCTCGCGCTTGATGCCACGGAGGAGCAGACCGACGTTGTCACCGGCCCGGCCCTCGTCAAGGAGCTTGCGGAACATCTCGACACCGGTGACGGTGGTCGTGGTGCTCTTCTCCTTGATGCCGATGATGTCGACGGTCTCGTTGACCTTGACGATGCCGCGCTCGATACGACCGGTCACGACGGTGCCGCGGCCGGTGATCGAGAACACGTCCTCGATCGGCATGAGGAAGGGCTTGTCGGTGTCACGAACGGGCTCGGGGACGTTGTCGTCCACGGCGTTCATGAGCTCGATGATGGAGTCGCCCCACTTCTCGTCGCCCTCAAGCGCCTTCAGCGCCGAGACACGAACGACCGGCAGGTCGTCGCCCGGGAACTCCTGGGCGGAGAGCAGCTCGCGAACCTCAAGCTCGACGAGCTCCAGGATCTCCTCATCGTCGACCATGTCGGCCTTGTTCAGGGCGACGACGATGTAGGGGACGCCGACCTGGCGGGCCAGGAGGACGTGCTCCTTGGTCTGGGGCATCGGACCGTCGGTGGCGGCGACCACGAGGATCGCACCGTCCATCTGGGCCGCACCAGTGATCATGTTCTTCACGTAGTCGGCGTGACCGGGGCAGTCCACGTGGGCGTAGTGGCGCTTCTCGGTCTGGTACTCGACGTGGGCGATGGAGATGGTGATGCCGCGGGCCTTCTCCTCGGGCGCCTTGTCGATCTTGTCGAACGGGGTCGCCTCATTGAGGTGAGGGAAACGGTCGTGGAGCACCTTGGTGATCGCCGCGGTCAGAGTGGTCTTGCCGTGGTCGATGTGCCCAATGGTGCCGATGTTCACGTGCGGCTTGGTCCGCTCGAACTTGGCCTTGGCCACTGCTCTGTCTCCTTAGAGATTCTGACTTGACTTGCGTAGTCTCACTCGGGCTCGGAGCCCGTGGGCCCGGGGCGGCGATCACTCACCGCCCCAGACGAGGGGACCGGAACCAGGTTCCGAGCCCCTCTGGCTGCCGGGCGGCGGTCTCCCGCCGGCCCCAGCCATTCGGACTCCAGGACTGTTCGCCCCCGAGCCCCTTGGCTGCGGGGCGACGATCTCCTCACCACCCGAGCCATCGGACTCCGGGGACTATTCGCCCCGAGCCTTCGCGACGATCTCCTTGGCGATGCCCGGGGGCACCTCCGAATAGGAGTCGAACTGCATGCTGTAGACAGCCCGGCCCTGGGTCTTGCTGCGCAGGTCACCCACGTAACCGAACATCTCTGACAGCGGAACGAGGGCATTGATGACCTTTGCCCCGGTCCTGTCTTCCATTGCCTGGATCTGCCCGCGGCGACCGTTGAGGTCACCGATGACGTCACCCATGTAGTCCTCGGGCGTGGTGACCTCGACGGCCATCATCGGCTCCAGGATTACGGCGTCGGCACGGCGCGCGGCCTCCTTGAAGGCCATCGAACCGGCGATCTTGAAGGCCATTTCGGAGGAGTCGACCTCGTGGTAGGCACCGTCCCGGAGGGTGACCTTGACGCCCACCATCGGGTAACCGGCCAGCACGCCGAACTCGGCGGCCTCCTGGGCGCCCGCGTCCACCGAAGGGATGTACTCCCGGGGGATGCGGCCACCGCTGACGCTGTTCTTGAACTCGTAACCGTCGTTGCCCTCGCCCAGCGGCTCCAGGTCGATGATCACGCGCGCGAACTGGCCGGAACCACCGGTCTGCTTCTTGTGCGTGTACTCGATCTTCTCCACCTTGCGGCGGATGGTCTCGCGGTAGGCGACCTGCGGGCGGCCGACGTTGGCCTCGACCTTGAACTCGCGGCGCATCCGGTCGACGAGGATCTCCAGGTGGAGCTCACCCATACCCCAGATGACCGTCTGCCCGGTCTCCTCGTCACGCCGGACCTGGAAGGAGGGGTCCTCCTCGGCCAGGCGCTGGATCGCGGTGCCCAGCTTCTCCTGGTCGCCCTTGGTCTTCGGCTCGATCGCGACGTTGATGACCGGAGCCGGGAAGTTCATCGACTCCAGGACGACCTGGTTCGCCGGGTCGCTGAGGGTGTCACCGGTGGTGGTGTCCTTCAGGCCCATGACGGCGACGATCTGGCCAGCGACTGCCGACGGGCGCTCTTCGCGCTTGTTGGCGTGCATCTGGTAGATCTTGCCGATGCGCTCCTTCTTGCCCTTCACCGAGTTCACGACCGACGTACCGGTCTCGAGCGTGCCCGAGTAGATACGGATGAAGGTCAGCTTGCCCAGGTGCTGGTCGCTCATGATCTTGAAGGCCAGAGCGGAGAACGGCTCGTTCGGGTCCGCGTGACGCTCGATGACCTGGTCCTCGTGGCCGACCGCGTGCCCCTGGAGAGCGGGGATGTCGGTCGGGGCCGGAAGGTAGGCCACGATCGCGTCGAGCAGGGGCTGCACGCCCTTGTTCTTGAACGCGGTGCCGCACAGGACCGGGTTGAGGGAGCTGGCCAGCGTCGCACGGCGGATGCCGGCGACCAGCTGCTCCTCGGTGGGCTCGACGCCCTCCAGGAACAGCTCCATGAGCTCGTCGTCGTGCTCGGCGACGGTCTCGATGAGCTTGTCGCGCCACTCACGGGCGACGTCGGCGTGGTCGGCCGGGATGTCGACGGTGTCGTACATCTCGCCCTTGGCCGCCTCGGCGCTCCAGATCAGGCCCTTCATCTTCACCAGGTCGATGATGCCCTTGAAGTCGGCCTCGACGCCCCAGGGAAGCTGGATGACCAGCGGAGTCGCACCCAGGCGGGACACGATCATGTCGACGCAGCGGTGGAACTCGGCGCCGACCCGGTCCATCTTGTTGACGAAGCAGATGCGGGGAACGCCGTAACGGTCGGCCTGGCGCCACACCGTCTCGGACTGCGGCTCGACACCGGCGACGGCGTCGAAGACCGCGACCGCACCGTCAAGGACGCGCAGCGACCGCTCCACCTCGACGGTGAAGTCGACGTGGCCGGGAGTGTCGATGATGTTGATCGTGTGATCAAGCCACATGCAGGTGGTCGCGGCGGAGGTGATGGTGATGCCGCGCTCCTGCTCCTGCTCCATCCAGTCCATCGTGGCAGCGCCCTCGTGGACTTCACCGATCTTGTAGTTGATACCGGTGTAGAACAGGATGCGCTCGGTCGTGGTGGTTTTGCCCGCGTCGATATGGGCCATGATCCCGATGTTGCGGACCCTGGCCAGGTCAAGAGCGGTCGTTGTCGCCACTTCTCTCGCGTCCTCGTCGTCTCGTCGTCGCCGCTGGGGTTACCAGCGGTAGTGGGCGAAGGCCTTGTTGGACTCGGCCATCTTGTGCGTGTCCTCACGCCGCTTGACGCTGGCGCCGAGGCCGTTGCTGGCGTCGAGCAGCTCGTTCATCAGCCGCTCGGTCATGGTCTTCTCGCGGCGGGCGCGGGAGTACTGCACCAGCCAGCGGAGCGCCAGGGTGGTGCTGCGCGCCGCGCGCACCTCGACCGGCACCTGGTAGGTGGCGCCACCGACACGGCGGCTGCGCACCTCAAGAGTGGGCTTCACGTTGTCGAGAGCGCGCTTCAGCGTGACGACCGGGTCGTTGCCCGACTTGTCCTTGCAGCCCTCGAGGGCGTCGTAGACGATCGACTGGGCGAGCGATCGCTTGCCGTTCAGCAGCACCTTGTTGATGAGCGCGGTGACCAGCGGTGAGTTGAACACCGGGTCTGCGACAAGCTGTCGGCGCCCAGCGGGACCCTTGCGCGGCATGTCAGCTCTTCTCCTTCTTCGCGCCGTAACGGCTGCGGGCCTGCTTGCGGTTGCGGACGCCCTGGGTGTCCAGCGAACCGCGGATGATCTTGTATCGAACACCCGGCAGGTCCTTCACACGACCGCCACGCACGAGCACGATGGAGTGCTCCTGAAGGTTGTGACCGACACCAGGGATGTAGGCCGTTACCTCGATGCCGTTGGTGAGCCGGACACGCGCCACCTTGCGGAGGGCGGAGTTCGGCTTCTTGGGGGTCGTCGTATACACGCGCGTGCAGACGCCGCGCCGCTGGGGGCTCCCCTTGAGCGCCGGGGTCTTGGTCTTACTGACCTTGTCCTGGCGGCCCTTGCGGACCAGCTGCTGAATCGTGGGCACCGCGTCTCCGTTCATGCTTGGCCGGTAATTCGAAAAGTCGTGCGTTTCGCAGGCTCTGCCGGTGTCATGACCTGCTGTTTTTCCCTCGGCTCCGACCCACGCGCTCGGGCGTGTCGCGATCTTTGCCGCACTGTGCCCGGCGATGGCCTGACCAGCGGAGGAGATCACGCGGCGTCCATACGGCCCCCGTGAGGGCCTTGGAGCGCACGCATGTGAGCCCATGAAGCCACGGGCACGAAGGGCAAGACTACCTAGCCCATCGCAACACGTCAAAACGGTTGCGCCGAGCCGCTTATGCGGGCGGCTTCGGGGCGTGTCGTGGTCCCGCGGCCGGTTTCCCCCCGACCGCTATTAGGCTCCCGACAAGTTTACCGGCATGCGGGGACTTCTCTCGACGGTTTCCCCGTGTTGCCCCCCGATGCCACGGTGCGGTCCGCCGGGCCGTACGCGGGACCACACCCGTTCTGGTCTCGCGGCGCGGCCGGGGACCGGCCACAGGCCCGGAGACGACGCGAGGGGCGCCCGCTCCCCTTCCGGGAAGCGCGCGCCCCTCGTCCGCTCGGACCGGAGTCCGGCCGGCTCGCGCCGGCCGGGCCGCTAGCGGTTGTACTGACCGAAGTCGTACTCCTCCAGCGGGACGGCTTCGCCGCTGCCCGTGCCGAAGGTGTAGTCGGTGGCGGAGCCGTCGTAGCCGCCGACGGTGTACATCGCCGCCTTGGCCTCCTCGGTGGGCTCGACCCGGATGTTGCGGTACTGGGACATGCCCGTGCCCGCCGGGATGAGCTTTCCGATGATGACGTTCTCCTTGAGACCGAGCAGGGAGTCGGACTTGGCGTGGATCGCCGCGTCGGTGAGCACCCGGGTGGTCTCCTGGAAGGACGCCGCCGACAGCCACGACTCGGTGGCGAGCGAGGCCTTGGTGATGCCCATGAGGACAGGACGGCCGGAGGCGGGGGTGCCGCCCTCGGCGACGACCTCGCGGTTGACCATCTCGAAGCGCGGCCGCTCGACGAGCTCGCCGGGCAGCAGGTCGGTGTCACCCGACTCAAGCACGTTCACGCGCTTGAGCATCTGCCGCACGATGATCTCGATGTGCTTGTCGTGGATCGACACACCCTGCGAGCGGTACACCTGCTGGACCTCGGCCACCAGGTGGAGCTGCACGGCCCGGGGGCCGAGGATGCGCAGCACCTCGTTGGGGTTGACCGCACCGGCGATGAGCTGCTGGCCCACCGTCACCCGCTGGCCGTCGGCGACCAGCAGGCGCGACCGCATCGACACCGGGTAGGCGATCTCGTCGGAGCCGTCGTCCGGAACGATGATGATCTTGCGGGTCTTGTCGGTCTCGTCGATGCGCACGCGGCCGTCGGCCTCGCTGATCGGGGCGACACCCTTGGGGACGCGCGCCTCGAACAGCTCCTGGACACGGGGCAGACCGTGGGTGATGTCCGCGCCCGCCACACCACCGGTGTGGAAGGTACGCATCGTCAGCTGCGTGCCCGGCTCACCGATCGACTGGGCCGCGATGATGCCGACGGCCTCGCCGACGTCCACCAGCTTGCCGGTCGCCAGCGAGCGGCCGTAGCAGGTGGCGCAGACACCGATCTTGGCCTCGCACACGAGCGCGCTGCGCGTCCTGACGGTCTCGATGCCGGCCTCGACCAGCGCGGTGACGGTGATGTCGCTGATGTCGACACCCGCCGTCGCGATGATCTTGCCGTCCACCTCGACGTCCTCGGCCAGGATGCGGCCGTGCACGTTGCTCTCGGCGTTCTCGGCCTTGCTGAGGTTGCCCGAGGAGTCGCGCTCGCCGACGTGCAGCGGGACGCCGCGGTCGGTGCCGCAGTCGATCTCGCGGACGATGACGTCCTGTGCGACGTCCACCAGACGACGGGTCAGGTAACCGGAGTCGGCGGTACGCAGAGCGGTGTCCGCGAGGCCCTTCCGCTGTCCGTGGGTGGAGATGAAGTACTCCAGCACCGACAGGCCCTCGCGGAAGGAGGACTTGATCGGCCGCGGGATCGTCTCACCCTTGGTGTTGGACACCAGACCACGGATACCCGCGATCTGACGGACCTGCATCTTGTTGCCTCGGGCGCCGGAGTTGACCATCATCCAGACGGAGTTGGTCGCCGGGAATGCGTTCACCATGTCGGTCTCGACGTCCGCCGTGGCGTGCGTCCAGATCTCGATGAGCTCCTGGCGGCGCTCCTCGTCGGTGATCAGACCGCGCTCGTACTCGCGCTGGACCTTGTCGGCCCTCCGCTCGTACGACTCCATGATCGCGGCCTTGTTCGGCGGCGCGACGACGTCGTCGATCGAGATCGTGACGCCGGAGCGGGTCGCCCAGTGGAAGCCCGCGTCCTTGAGCGCGTCCAGAGCGGCCGCGACCTCGACCTTCGGGTACTTCTCCGCGAGCTCGTTGACGATCGTCGAGAGCTGCTTCTTCCCGATCTGCGAGTTCACGAACGGGTAGTTGTCGGGCAGCGTCTGGTTGAACAGGCACCGGCCCAGGGTCGACTCCAGGCGGTAGGACTCGCCGGCCTCCCAGCCCTCGGGCGCCTGCCAGCCACGCGGCGGCGGGACGTCCTTGACACGGACCTGGATCTTGGCCTGGATGTCCAGCTCGCGCCGGTCGTAGGCCATGAGCGCCTCGGACACCGAGCCGAAGACCCGGCCCTCGCCCTCGGCCCCGTCGCGCTGGGTGGTCAGCCAGTAGAGACCGATGATCATGTCCTGGGTGGGCATGGTCACGGGCTTGCCGTCGGCCGGCTTGAGGATGTTGTTGGTCGAGAGCATCAGGATGCGCGCCTCGGCCTGGGCCTCCGCCGACAGCGGCAGGTGGACCGCCATCTGGTCGCCGTCGAAGTCCGCGTTGAACGCGGTGCAGACGAGCGGGTGGATCTGGATGGCCTTGCCCTCGACGAGCTGCGGCTCGAAGGCCTGGATGCCGAGGCGGTGCAGGGTCGGCGCGCGGTTGAGCAGCACCGGGTGCTCGGTGATGACCTCTTCGAGCACGTCCCACACGACCGGCCTGGCACGCTCGACCATGCGCTTAGCCGACTTGATGTTCTGCGCGTGGTTCAGGTCGACCAGGCGCTTCATCACGAACGGCTTGAAGAGCTCCAGCGCCATCTGCTTGGGCAGGCCGCACTGGTGCAGCTTCAGCTGCGGGCCGACGACGATGACCGAACGGCCGGAGTAGTCGACACGCTTGCCGAGGAGGTTCTGCCGGAATCGGCCCTGCTTGCCCTTGAGCATGTCGGACAGCGACTTCAGCGGACGGTTGCCCGGTCCGGTGACCGGACGGCCGCGGCGGCCGTTGTCGAACAGCGCGTCGACGGCCTCCTGCAGCATCCGCTTCTCGTTGTTGACGATGATCTCGGGCGCGCCGAGGTCCAGAAGCCGCTTGAGGCGGTTGTTCCGGTTGATGACCCGGCGGTACAGGTCGTTCAGGTCCGAGGTCGCGAACCGGCCACCGTCGAGCTGCACCATCGGGCGCAGGTCCGGCGGGATGACCGGGATGCAGTCGAGGACCATGCCGTTGGGCGAGTTGCGCGTCGTGAGGAACGCGGACACGACCTTCAGCCGCTTGAGCGCGCGAGCCTTCTTCTGACCCTTGCCGCTGCGGATCGTCTCGCGCAGCGACTCGGCCTCCGCGGCCAGGTCGAAGTTGTTGAGGCGCTCCTGGATGGCCTGGGCGCCCATGCCACCGCGGAAGTAGCGGCCGAAACGGTCGCGCATCTCGCGGTAGAGCAGCTCGTCGCCTTCGAGGTCCTGGACCTTGAGGTTCTTGAAGCGGCTCCAGACCTCTTCCAGGCGGTCGAGCTCGCGCTGGGTACGGTCGCGGAGCTGACGCATCTCGCGGTCGGCACCCTCGCGCACCTTGCGGCGCTGGTCGCCCTTGGCGCCGGCGGCCTCCAGCTCGGCCAGGTCGGCCTCGAGCTTCTTCTGCCGGGCCTCGATGTCGGCGTCGCGACGCTGCTCGATGTGCTGCCGCTCGACGGAGATCTTCGCCTCCAGCGACGGCAGGTCACGAGCGCGCATCTCGGTGTCGACATACGTGATCATGTAGGCCGCGAAGTAGATGACCTTCTCAAGGTCCTTCGGGGCCAGGTCCAGCAGGTACCCGAGGCGCGACGGGACGCCCTTGAAGTACCAGATGTGGGTGACCGGAGCGGCCAGCTCGATGTGGCCCATCCGCTCACGACGCACCTTGGCGCGAGTCACCTCGACGCCACAGCGCTCACAGATGATGCCCTTGAAGCGGACGCGCTTGTACTTACCGCAGTAGCACTCCCAGTCGCGGGTCGGACCGAAGATCTTCTCGCAGAAGAGCCCGTCCTTTTCCGGCTTCAGGGTGCGGTAGTTGATGGTCTCGGGCTTCTTAACCTCGCCGTGCGACCACTGACGGATATCGTCGGCCGTGGCGAGACCGATTCGCAGCTCGTCGAAGAAGTTGACGTCGAGCACTTCTTATCCCCTCGCTTGAAAATCAGACCTCTTCGACGCTGCTCGGCTCACGCCGGGACAGGTCGATGCCGAGCTCCTCCGCCGCGCGGAAGACGTCCTCGTCGGTGTCGCGCATCT
>NZ_JBEZFH010000006.1:0-89189 GCF_040649355.1 Sphaerisporangium sp. NPDC049002
CCTCGGGGGGCAACGGTCGCCGCGCGCCGCCGAACACGGACGAGCGGAGCGTGTCGCGGAACTCCGGGAACCCCTTGAACCCGAGCGCGGCGGCGCCGGGTCACTCGCCGGTCAGCGACAGCCCCGACTGGGCGACGATGGCCTGAAGGGCGGCGACATGGGCCGTGTAGGCCTCCCGGCCGACGTCGGAGAGCTTGAGCCAGGTGCGGGGACGCTTGCCCACGTGGCCCTTGCGGATCACCACGTACCCCGCCGTCTCCAGCGCGGAGGCGTGCTTGGACAGCACCGAGTCGCTGACCTCCACCGCGTCGCGGACGAAGGCGAACTCCGACTCCTCCATCGCCGCCAGCAGCGACATGATGCGCAGCCGGGCCGGGGCGTGGATGATCGGGTCGAGCGCCATCAGCCTTGCTCGATCTTCGCCGCTATGCGCCGCGTGATCGCGCGGGCGACGGCCCAGCCGGTGATCGCCAGGTACGCCGTCATGGCGAGGCCCGCGCACGTGCGCGCGTAAGGGACCTCGGCGGAGGTCAGGGCGACCGCGAGCACCAGGCAGAGGGCGACTCCCACCAGCAGCCAGGCGACGAAGGCGCCGACCAGCCCGGGCCTGACGAGGCTGCGATGGGGGACCTGCCGGTTGGTGCGGGCCAGGGCGAACACCAGGGCGGCAAGGCCCAGGGTCAGCAGGGTGATGCCCGTCACAGCCAGTGGCCGGGAGGAGCCCGGCTCGGTGAGGAACTGCACCCCGGTCACGTAGACGCCGACGCCGGTGGGATACCAGGTGGGGAACCAGGGCCGGGCCCTGACGATGCCCGCCTGGGACGAGCGGATCTCGCGCAGGCTCCGCGCGGCGGCCTCCGGGCTGATGTACGGGGCGTCCTCGGGGGTGGCGTCCATGGATGTCTCCCATCGTTTCCAATCAGGAAAGTACTTTCCACTTTCCATACCGTCAAGTACTTTCCAAAGGGATCTATGCGGATGGAACGGCGGATGCCTCCCCACCGAGGGCGTTAGGGTCGGGCAGGTGAGTGAGTCGCGTGCCTGGCCGTCCCTTGTGGTGGCATCAGCGCTCACTTTGATCTGCGCGATCGTCGCCGGAGTGGCGGCGGGGGCCGCGGGCGCCGAGCTGACCCGTGGTCCGAGCGCCGCCGAGATCCAGCAGGCCTCGGTGGAGGAGACCGCCCGCCGCTGGCAGGTGTGGTCCGCGGGCGAGATCTTCCCCGCCTACCTGCCGTACATCGCCGAGCAGGGCGGCAAGGAGAACGCCCGTAGGGTGGGCATCTCCTCGCGCACCGACTGCGCGGCGGCCGTGGACGCCGCGCTCAGGACCGCGTTGAAGGCGGCCGGCTGCCGGGCCGTGCTCCGAGCCACATACCTGGACGCGCTGCAGGGTGTGGTCGTGACCATCGGGGTGGCCGCCTTCCCCGACCAGGGGTCCGCGCTCGCGGCCAGGGCGGCGTTCCCGCCGGGAGGGGTGCCCTCACCCGGGCTGCGGGCGCTGGCCTTCCCCCAGACCGTCGCCGACCGCTTCACCGCCGCCGCCCGCCAGGCGTCCTCGCTGGGGCAGGCCGGGCCGTACCTCGTGCTCACCACGGCGGGCCAGGTCGACGGGAGGCCGGCCCGGTCGGTCGGCCACCAGCGTTCCACCATCTTCAGCTTCACCTCCGATCTGGAAGACCGGATCCTCACCACGCTGGCCACCCCCGCGCGTCCCGACTGCGCGGGCAAGGACTGGCAGTGCTGACCGCCCGGGCAGTGCCGCTCCCGCGCGCGGTCCTGTCCGCGCTGACCCGGGCCGTGCCGCGCCCGCGCGCCGTCCTGTCCGCGTGCTCGGTGCTCGCTCTGCTGCCGGTCCTGCTCGTCCTGCTGGTCATGGGCACGCTCGCGGCGGGGCCCGCGCTGGCCGACCAGGTGCGCGGGAGCCAGCGCCAGGTGATGCGCACCCTCGACGTGGCCGCCGCCTGGCGGATCACCCGCGGCGCGGGGGTCAAGGTCGCGGTGCTGGACTCGGGGGTCGACCCCCGGCACCACGACCTGGCCGGATCCGTGATCACCGGCCCCGACCTCACTTCGGGCGCGAACCCGCGCGGGGTCGCGCCGCTCCGACTGCACGGCACGTACATGGCCTCGCTGATCGCCGGGCACGGGCACGGCCCGGGGCGCGCGGACGGGGTGATCGGGGTCGCGCCGGCCGCCAGGGTGCTCTCGGTGCGGGTCATCCTGGAGGACGACGAGCCGGGCTTCCACGACTTCAACTCCGAGGCGCGGTTCGAGAACGTGGTCGCGCGCGGCATCCGCTACGCCGTCGACCACGGCGCCGCCGTGATCAACATGTCGATCTCCAAGGACCAGCCGACCCGGCAGGAACGGGCGGCGATCAGGTACGCCATCTCCAAGGGCGTGGTCCTGGTGGCGGCGGCGGGCAACGACGGGGCGGGCCGCAAGGACGGGCCGTACTCCTATCCGGCCTCGTTACCCGGCGTGATCTCGGTCGCGGCGGCGGATCGCGGCATGCACAAGGCGTCCTTCTCCAACCGCAACTCGCTGGTCCTCCTCGCGGCGCCCGGAGTGGACATCTTCGGGGCGGGTCCGGGCGACCAGTACTGGGTGGGCAGGGGCACGTCGCAGGCGACGGCGCTCGTCTCCGGGGTCGCCGCCCTGATAAAAGCGAAATATCCGAGAATGTCGCCTGCGCTTGTCGCCCAGGCGCTCACCACCGGCGCCACCCGCCGCCCGGCCAGGGGCTACGACCCCGGTATGGGCTTCGGCGTGGTCAACGCGGCCCGGTCGCTCGCCGAGGCCGCGCGGCTGGCCCGGCACCGGCACACCGCCTCCGGCCCCGGCGTCCAGGACACCGACCTTCCGATGACCGACGACACCGGCGCGGCGCCCGCCGCCCTGCCTCCGGTGCAGGTAGTCCGGCGTGACACGGGCATGATCACTGTGTACGGCGGGGTCGCGCTGGCGGCCACCGCCTGCGCGGGCGCGAGCCTCACCGTCGTGATCATGCTCGTACGGCGCACCAGGCGCACCAGGAGCGACAGGGACCACAGAGACCACACAGAACACGATGATCCCCGGGAGCCCCAACCGGGTTGGCGGCAGCAGGCGCCGACGTAGCATCGATGTATGTCGCCTGAGGAGCCACGGTCACGACCGGTGACGCCCTGGCCCGCACGTGTGAAGGGCGCGCGGAGCGCGGGAAGGCTTCCTTCAGGCGATGGCGCCCATGGGGCGGCGCGGCCGTGGGCCGGCGCCCGGGCACGTGCCGCCGACGCGCAGGCGGCGATCGACCGCATGGAGCTTGAGCGGGGGGTCCGGTTTCGATCCCTGTTCCTTCTGATCATGGGCACCATCCTCGCCATCGCGGCGACCAACGTGCTGCTCGGTGTGGTCGGCCTGCTCCAGGAGACCCGGGCGCGACCGCTCACGGTCGCCGAGCGCACCCGTTTCGCCGAGGAGGACGTCGCCCGGCGCTGGTACGCCTGGCGGGCCGACGCCGTCTTCCCCGCAGAGG
Source organism: Sphaerisporangium sp. NPDC049002 (assembly GCF_040649355.1). Lineage (NCBI taxonomy): Bacteria > Bacillati > Actinomycetota > Actinomycetes > Streptosporangiales > Streptosporangiaceae > Sphaerisporangium > Sphaerisporangium sp. NPDC049002. Next base: position 3,518 of record NZ_JBEZFH010000006.1, read on the forward strand.
TGGAGTATCTCGGCCTGTCCCGGGTGCGGCAGTACGCCCGCAGGGTCGGCATCGCGAAGGAGGCGCCGTGTACGTCGGTGGTGGACGCCCCCGTCGCCACCGTCCTGCGGCAACACGGCTGCCGCACCATGCTGCGCGCGACGTACGTCGACCAGACCTCGACTTTCGTGATGACCGTGGGGGTGGCCGTGCTCGACGACGAGGAGACCCGGGTGCAGACCGGGGGCGACCTGCCCGTGGACGACCGCGTGGGCGTGCGGCCCGTGGCGTTTCCCGGCACGGCCACCGAGTCCTTCGGGGCCGCGCAGCGCCAGCGTACGAGCTGGACGGGCGCGGGGCCGTACATCGTCTTCTCCGCCGCCGGCTACGCCGACGGGCGCACTCGTGAGTCCGTGCCGATCGAGGAGATCCCCCACAGCGAGCTGTGGCCGACGGCGCAGTCCGTCGCCGGGCACATCGCCCGTGGCCTCTCGGCGCCCCCCGAGATCCCGCGCTGCACCCAGGGGAACGTGTGTTGAGGGCGCGGGCGGTCGCGGCGCGAGCCTGCGCCGTGGCGGGGGTCGTGGCGCTCGCGGGGCTGCTGGCGCCTCCCGTGCGGGCCGATGGAGTGCGTGACCAGCAACGATGGGTGCTCGACGCGATCAACGCCGAGCAGGCGTGGAAGGTCACCCGGGGGGCAGGGGTGACCGTGGCCGTGGTCGACAGCGCCGTCGACTCGAAGGCCCCGGTGCTCAAGGGCAAGGTCACCGTCGCTCCCGACATGCGGTCCAGCGTGTTCGACGACGGCGCGTCGCCCGTAGGGCCGCACGGCACGGCGATGGCTTCTCTGATCGCGGGTTCCGGCCACGACGGCGGCCTGCTCGGCGTGGCCCCCGACGCGCGCATCCTGTCGGTTCCCGTGATCGCCGAGGACGAGTTCGACTACGACCTCGTCGAGCCCGACGACGGTCTCGGCCTGCCCAGCGAGAGCCCGCTGTCGAGGGCGTTGCGCTACGCGACCGACCACGGGGCCAAGGTCATCAGCATGTCGCTCGGGGAGTACGCCACGCAGCGGGCCGACCGGCAGGCCGTGGCGTACGCGCTGGCGCGCGGTGTGGTGCTGGTGGCCGCGGTGGGCAACGACGGCGACTCCGAGTACGCGCGCAAGTACGGCACCTCGTTCTGGAGCTTCCCCGCGGGCTACGCGGGGGTGATCGGGGTCGGCGCGGTCGACAAGCAGGGCAAGGCCGCCGGGTTCAGCAGCGACAACCTCTCGGTGCTGGTGGGCGCGCCCGGCGTGGGGGTCCCCGCCGCGGTTCCCGGCGGCGGGTACCAGGAGATGGAGGGGAGCAGCGCCTCGACCGCGCTGGTCGCCGGGGCGGTCGCCCTTATAAAGGCGAAATATCCGAATCTAAGCCCTGATTTGGTTGCCCGTGCGCTGACGTCCACCACCCAGAAGAAGCCCGCCGCTCGTTATGACGACAAAGTGGGTTTCGGGGTCATCGACGTGGCCGCCGCGCTCAAGCGCGCGGGCGAGCTCACGGGATACGCCACCTCGCTTCCGGTGAAGAGCGACCTCCATTTCGGAAACGGCACGACGGCACCCGCGCCTACCCCGCCTGGGCCCGATCCCGTGCGACTCTGGGTCTACAGCGCGGGCGTTCTCCTCGGGCTCATCGGGTTCGGAGCCGGTGTGGTCGTGCTCACCCGCCGTTCAGAACGGCAATGATCACGTGGTGGACGCGATTGGGGCGCTGTTCGGCCGCCGTTCGGCGGCATTTCGGATGCGGTCTGACCGAACTTGCACTTTCCTGTACCAGTGATCGGTAAAGGTTCGCTAGGGTTCCCGTCTCGTGGGATACGAGTTGCGTGTACAACGCGAATCGCCGCTCGCCTACGCCGAGCTGACGGAGGCGACGGCGTCGGCGGACGCCGGCTTGGAGCTGCGCGGCACACCGGAGGCCGGTGAGGTCTTCGCGCGCCACGGCGACGGCGAGTACGCCGTCGCCATCTGGCAGGGGCGCCTGTACGGGAAGCCGACCTCCGACTGGGAGGTCGCCCAGCTCGCGCGGCTCGCCGGAATGCTCGGCGGGAGCCTGGTGGGTGAGGACGGCGAGGCCTACGGCATCCGAGACGGCATCGTCGAACAGGTGAACGGCGACGCGGCCTACGAGTTCGGGAAGCTTGAGGAGATCCTCTCCTTCGGCCCCGCCCAGTGGAGCGCATGACCGATCCGACCGCCTTCGCCGAGCGGGTGCTCGACCTGGTCGAGCGCATCCCGCCGGGAAGGGTCATGTCCTACGGCGACATCGCCGAATATCTTGAGGAGGGCGGCCCGAGGCAGGTCGGCCGCGTGATGTCCACCTGGGGAGGCGGCGTCCCCTGGTGGCGTGTCGTCCACGCCGACGGCACCCCGCCTCCCGGCCACGAGAGCAGGTGCCTGTCGCGGTGGAGGGAGGAGGGCACGCCCCTGCGGGGAGAGCGCGCCGATATGCGCCACGCCCGATGGCAGGGAGATCATCAGTGAGTTCTCAGTAAGTCGCATTACCATTCCAGGTACGCCCTTTGCGGTCAGACTGGAAAGGCGGTGCCTCCCTGATGGACACCGGTGCCACGCCCGCGCGGACCGGCGACATCGTCGCCGACCGGCTGCGGGCCGCCCAGGACCTCTATGACAGGGGAGAGCCGCTCGACGCGCTGATCGCGGCCGTCCACTCCACGGGTCTGACCCGCTCCGAACGCCGGCGGCTGCACGCCGAGGCGCTCAACGGGCTCCTGGCCCTGCGGCTGGAGACCGCCGCCAGACGCGACGCCACCCGCCTGCGGCAGGCCATCGACCTGCTGCGCGACTACCTGTCCGAGGTGGAGCCATCGGTCAAGCGCCGCCTGCCGGTCGCCCGGCGGCTGGCCTGCTACCTCATCGAGAACCGCGACCCGGCCGAGCTCGCCCAGGGCGACGAGCTGGCGAACCTGGTGGCCGCCACGGCCGAGCCGTCCAAGAGGGTGCGCAAGGGCCTCGCCTGGTACGCCGACCTGCCCGTGGTCGCGCCCGAACCGCTCTTCCGCCTGCGCAGGTCCGACCTCGTCCCGGTGACCGAGGTCGACGACGTCTCCTGGCACGGCGGGCGGCTGCGCGTCACCGGCCACGCCTACCTCGTCGGGCTGTCCGTGCGGAGCCGGCGACTCAACCGCGCGACCGTGGTGCTCAGGGGCCCTCGCTGGGTGCCGCCCGTCTACGCGCGCACCCGTCGCGTCTACCGTCCGGAGACCACCCACGGCGCGGGCGAGCCGGGCTGCAACTACGACTGGGCCGGGTTCGTGGCCGAGGTACGGCCGTGGTCGCTGCGCTGGCGCGCGGCGATCCGCGCCGCCGTCCACGGCGCCCAGCGGCTGCTGCGCCACCGGCCGGCGGTCCCCGACACCACCACCTGGCGTGCCGACATCGTCATCTGGAGCCGTGGCGCGCGGGCCACCGGCGCCCTGCGCGGTCCCGTGGTGGGGCGCACCGAGCGCCCGGCCGGGCTCCGCGTCCGTCCCGGCTGGTGGGTGCGCCCGGCGTGGACCTCCGACCGGGCCTTCCAGGTCGTGCTCCAGCCCACAAGGGCCGAGCTGACCGGGGTCGCGCACGTCGCCGACCAGATCGAGCTGACCGGCTTCCTGCCCGGCACGACGGCGACCAAGGGCAGGGCCCGCCTCGGCGGCCACCGCATCCACGCCGACTTCACTCCGGTGGAGGGCGGCACGCGGTTCTCGGTCGCGCTCGCCGTGCCCGCCCTGATGAAGGAGCGGGACGCCCGCCGCCTCTGGATCGAGCCCAAGGGCGATCCGGCCGCGCCGGTCATGATGGAGAACACCGCCGAGACCCACCTCGCGATCGACCGCCGCGAGGTCACCGTGCTTCGCGACCGGCGCGACCGGGCCGTGGTCTCGGCCCACCGCGTCTGGCCGGTGATCACCTCGGCCACGTGGAGTGACGACGGCACGCTGACGCTGGCGGGCACCTATCCCGACACCGACCCGGGGCAGCGCGAGATAGTGCTGCGCCAGCGGGCCGGCCTGACCTACCGTGTGCCGCTCGGGCGCTCCGGTTCGGACTTCTCCGTACGGCTCGCGCCGGGAGCCATGCCCCGGTTCGGCGGCACGGTGGCGCTGGCGTCGGGCGCCTGGAGCCTGTCGGTCGCGGGCGGCAAGGGCACGACCGCGCCCCTGCGGGTGGACCACCGCCTGCTCGACACGCTCGACGAGGGCGTCCACATCGTGGGCGACCGTGAGTACCGCCTGGTGGCCACGCGCTTCGACGTTCCCGTCCTGGTCGCCGCCGAGCACCTGCCGGACGACGAGAAGGGCGCGGGCGGTCTCTGGGCGCTGCGCAGGGTCCACTACCCCGCCGAGCGCCGCCGCGAGCTGCGCGGCGCCACGGTGTACGTGTCCTTCGACGGCCGGTCCTACTCCGACAGCGCGCGGGCGATCTACGAGGAGCGGCTTCGGCGCGGCGACGACCGCGAGCACATCTGGGTCGTCAAGGACGGCGCCTTCGTCCCGCCGGACTCCGCCGCGCTGGGTCTCGGTCCCGGCGTCACGCCCACGGTCGTGCGCGAGGGCGGCCGCGAGCACTACACGGCGCTGGCCAGGTCGAGCCACATCATCACCAACACGATGCTTCCCCAGTGGTTCCGTGCCCGCGAGGACCAGACCTGCGTGCAGACCTGGCACGGCACCCCGCTCAAGCGCGTCGGAGGCGACCAGCGCCACATGTCCCGCGAGCCGAGGCCGGCCGCCTGGTACCGCCAGGCCGCCGAGGTGGCCAACTGGGACCTGCTCGTCACGCAGAGCCCTTGGGGCTCCGAGGTGCTGCGCCGCGCGTTCGGCTACGGTGGAGAGATCATCGAGTCCGGCTATCCGCGCAACGACGTCCTCGCCCACGACCGGTCCGATCTCGCGGCGGCCGTGCGGCGGAGCCTCGGGGTGCCGGTGGGCAAGCGCGTGGTGCTGTACGCCCCGACGTGGCGCGACCACGACCGCAGGAACAGCTCGGTGCGGCTCGACCTCGCCGAGGCCAGGCGGGTGCTCGGGCGCGACCACGTGCTGCTGGTCCGGGGCCACATGGCGCAGGCGCCGCCGACGGTTCCGGGGCTGGTGGTCCCCGGCCCCGCGTCTCTGGTGCGTCCGGGGCCGATGAGCCGGGAGTATCCCTTCGCCATCGACGTCACGACTTACCCCGATATGGCCGATCTTTTGCTGATCGCTGATGTGCTGATCACCGACTACTCCTCGGTGATGTTCGACTTCGCGGTGACCCGGCGCCCGATGGTCTTCTTCGGGTACGACTTGGAGCGTTACCGGAACACGCGCGGCCTCTACCTCGACCTGCGCACCCAGGCCCCGGGGCCGCTGCTGTCGGAGGGAAGCGACGTGATCGAGGCCGTGCGCCTCATCGACGCGCTCTCCGGCGACTACGCCGACCGGTACGACGCGTTCGTCCGCACCTACGCGCCCCGGGACGACGGGAAGGCCACCGCCAGGCTCGTCGACCACGTCTTCAGCACGCACCCGTGATGGCGGGCGACCGGCTGATGGCCGTGCTGATTCTGTGCGGGGTCCTGCTCGTGGCCGTGGGCGTCGTGGCCGCGCTCGTACGCGGGAGGATCGCGCCGCGCGGGCGGGGGGCGTCGCGGCGCGGGGCGAAGGCGTCCGGTCCCGGACGCAAGCGGCCGCTTCCCGGACGCGAGCGGCCTCATCCCGGGCGCGGGGGCGGTCCCGCCGGCCCGGGGCGGCGGCCCCTGGTCGTACACTCCCGGCCGCCGAGCCCGGCGTGGGAGTCGCGTCCCGCGCCCGGCCAGATCTGGTGGGCCGACGTCCCCTACTCCGACGGCTCGGGTTCCAAGGTCCGTCCCTGCCTCGTCGTACGGACTCACCCGCGCAAGGTGGAAGTCCTGAAGATCACCAGCCAGGACAAGTCCGACCGCGGTGACCATCTCTCGATCCCGACGGCCGGGTGGGATCCGCACGCGACCAAGGACAGCTGGCTCGACCTGTCCGAGACGCATTTCGTGGGCGACCGCGACTTCCGGAACCTGGCCGCCACCTCCTGCGACGCGCGCGTCTGGAAAAGCGTCACCCGCCTCCAGAAAACCGGCTGGGTCTACGACGGCTGACCCCGGGCCCCGGCGGTGTCCGCACAAGGGGCGGTTTGCTGTGGGGAAAATCTGTGGATTCGTCAGCAAATGTGGTCGATGATGCCGGACGGAGCGGGTTCGAGGGCCCGGGACGCATCTTCGGGGGTAACACATGGAATCGGGCTTCGCCGACCGGCCCGGCGTCACGCACGTACCGGTCAGGAGGCTCGGTCTCGATGACCTGCGCGACTGCCTGCTGCTGGCCATCGACCGTCAGTGGCTTCCCGAGGAGGCCAAGTGGCGCCTGCTCTTCGAGGTCGGCGAGGTCTACGGCATCGACGACCCCGCCGGCGGCCTGGCCGGCACGACGGTGCTGACCCGCTACGGGAGCGATCTCGCCGTGATCAGCATGGTGCTGGTGGCGTCCCGGTACGGCCGCATGGGGCTCGGACGCCGGCTCATGCTCCACGCCCTCCAGCAGGCCGGCGGCGCGACGGTCTTCCTCACCGCGACGCGGTACGGCAAGGGGCTGTACGAGAGGCTGGGCTTCGAGACGGTCGGCACGGTCGTCACGCATACCGGGCACCTCACACTCGATCCCGAGGACGTCAAGCACGAGGGGGTCCGCCCGGCGCACGAAGGAGACCTGGAGGCGGTCATCGCCCTGGACGCCCGCGCGTCGGGCGCGCCCCGCACGCGGCTCGTCACCCGGCTGTTCACCTTCGCCGACCAGACCCGCGTCGTCGAGCACGGCGGGGCCATAGCCGGGTTCGGCGCGGCATGGCGCAACCTGGACAGCGTCGCCGTCGGGCCCGTGGTCGGCGAGAGCACGGCCGTCGCCCGGGCGCTGATCGCCGAACTGGTGAGCGGCCTGCACGGGCCGGTCCGTCTGGACATCGACGCCCGGCACGCCGAACTGACGGCCTGGACGGCCGGGCGCGGGCTCACCCGGGCCTTCGACACGGCCCTGATGGTGCGCGGAGGCCCCCTCCCCGGCGACCTCGACCTCCTGTTCGCCCCCGCCATGCTCGCGCTGGGCTGAGAAGGCTCCCGGGAGCAGGCGGCCCACTTCGCTGGCCGCCGTGGGAAAGTGGACCGAGCTTCCGGCCGAACGAGGTGACAGGTGGACATGCCACGCGCATCACATCCACGGCGCGCCCACGGCTCCCAGCGCTCTGAGAGTGAGGTCATCGCCTCGTTCGCGACCTGGCCCAGCGCTACGGGCCCGCTCTACCGCAGGCTGGCCGACGGCATCCGCAAGGCCATCCAGAGCGGCGCGCTGCTCCCCGGCCAGCGCATCCCCTCCGAACGGCAGCTCGCCGGGGTCCTGCGGGTCAGCCGCACCACCGTCGTCGCCGCGTACGAGGCCCTGCGCGAGGCGGAGCTCGTCGAGAGCCGCAGGGGGAGCGGCACCCGCGTCGCCGAGAACGCCCTGACGCGCCCGCCGATCTCGGACGGGCGCGTGCCCGGAGGCACCGGCGCCCTGATGTACCAGCACCTCATCGACGGGCCGGGCGAGCTGATCACGGTGGCGAGCTCGTCGCAGGGCGCCGTCCCCGAGCTGGTCACGGCCTTACGTGACCTCGCGGGCGCCGATCTTGAGACGGCCTTCGACGAGCCCGGCTACCACCCCGCCGGGCTTCCCGAGCTGCGCCGGGCCATCGCGGCGCACCTGACCGGCACGGGGCTCCCCACCACCCCCGGCCAGATCCTCGTCACGACGGGGGCGCACCAGGCCCTCGTGCTGGTCTCCGAGCTCTTCCTAGGGCCGGGCGGCACCGCCCTGGCCGAGTCGCCCGGCTGGCCCGGCTGCCTCGACGTGTTCCGGGCGCGCGGCACCCGCATCGTCACCGTGCCCCTGGACGACGAGGGCGCCGACGCCCGCGCCATGGCGGGCGTCCTCGCCTCCGGCAGGCCCGACCTGATCTACCTGATGCCCACGTTCCACAACCCGACCGGCGTCCTGATGTCGGCGGCCCGGCGGCGCAGGATCGGCGAGCTCGCCGCCCGGTACGACGTGCCGGTCCTGGAGGACAACGCCTATCTCGCCGACGCCCCCGGCCTGCTCGCCGCGTACGCGCCGCGCGGGGCGAAGGTCCTCTCCGCGGGTTCCCTGACGAAGGTGGTCTGGGCCGGGCTGCGGATCGGATGGGTGCGGGGCCCGGCGGAGCTCGTCGAGAGGCTGGCACGCCGCAAGGCCCTCGCCGACCTCGGCAGCCCGGTCATCGACCAGATGCTCGCGGCGCGGCTCATCCCCGGACTGCCCAGGATCCAGGCCGCCCGCGCGCCCGCACGCGAGCAGCGGCTCGGTCATATCGAGAAGCTGCTCCGCGAGCGGCTGCCGGCCTGGCGATGGCGCCGGCCCGACGGCGGCAGCGGGCTGTGGATCGAGCTGCCCGGGGTCGACGCCACCGAGTTCTCGCACGTGGCGCTCAGGCACGGCGTCGAGGTGGTGCCGGGCTCGACGACGGACCCCACCGGCGCTCACGACCGGTTCATCCGCCTGGCCTTCACGTTGGACCCGGCCGTGCTCGACCGTCTGGTAGATCGGCTGGCAGGCGCGTGGTCGGAGTTCGAGAGATAGGAGGGGCGGCGCGGGACGCCCGCCGGGGACGCAGGCCGAGGAGCAGGCCGCCGATGACCAGCGCGGCGCCGAGGAGATCAGGGACGCCGGGATGCCCGGTTTCGAGGATCACGCTGGAGACGATCGCCCCGATCGGCAGGAAGCCGGAGAACAGCCCCGCGCGTTCGGGACCGAGCCGGGGCAGCGCGTCGTACCAGCAGAAGAACGCGAAGGCCGTCACCACGAGCGCGAGGTAGACCATCGCCGCCGCCTCGGCGACCGTCGGCGGCCGGACCGCCGCGCGTCCGTCCGCCACGAGCCCGGCGACCGCCAGGAGCGGGACGGCCGCGGCGGTCGCGTACGCCGACACGCGGATCGCGCCGAGCCGCGGCAGCAGGGGGACGGCCAGAAGCGAGAACCCGACCTCGCACGCGAGCGCGCCGAGCGCGAGCAGCACCCCGGGAAGCGTGGCGTGGCCGAGGCCCGTGGCGACCGCGGCGCCGCCCGCGACCACCGCGGCGGCCACGACGATGTGCGGGGTCGGCCGCCGCCTTTCCATGAGCGGCCCGGCCAGGGCGAGGACGATGGGCACGGTGGCCACGATCGTGCCGACCGTCGCCGGGTCGGCGTACCGGGTGGACTCGATGACGAAGATGTTGAACGCGGCGAGCCCGACGACGGCGAGGAGCACGACCAGCACGATCTCCCGGGCGTTCAGGCGCAGATGTGGGAGCCGGCGTGCCCGCATGACCAGAAGGAGCGGGATCGCGCCCGCCGCATACCGCAGGGCCTGCCCGCCGTAGATCGGATAGTCGTGCAGCGCCGGGGACACCGCCGTCAGCGTCCCGACGCAGAACATCGCCGTCGCCGCCCCCACCGCCCCCCGCCACCGGCCACGGACACCGCCGCCCACGCCTCCCAGTTGGTCGCCGTCCGCGTTGGTACGGGCGCGGTGGCTCGTCATACGGTCGCCGTCCGCGTCCGTACGGGCGCGGTCGCCCGTCATGCGGTCGCCGCCCCGGCGGGCACAGTGGTCACCGGCATGTCGACCTCCCCGTGAAGCCCCAGTGGCTTGTCCGCTCGCCATGCTGGCAGGGCGCCCGGCCGTCAGACAGGGCCAATCAGGGCCGAAGCGGACCCGGGAGAAGGCCTTTCACCTATGGGCCGTGTCACTCCCGGAGACCGGAGCAACCCCCCGGTAACGTGTTTTGTCATCCTCGGCGGAGATCGACACAGGCGCCGTACGGTCGAGTCGGCACGATCTACCCGTGTGGTCTGGTGGAATAGCGTGTTGTGAGTGGTCAGGCCTACCGTCTGGTGCGGCGGGGAAGCACGGGGCAGGCGATGCCTCCTGCTCTCGACGAGCACCAACGCGCGGTCGTGCGCCACGAGGGCGGCCCGTTGCTCGTGCTCGCGGGCCCCGGCACCGGCAAGACCACCACGATCGTCGAGAGCGTCGTCGATCGCGTCGAGCGGCGCGGAGCGGACCCCGAGCGGGTGCTGGTGCTCACGTTCAGCCGCAAGGCCGCCGAAGAGCTGCGCGAGCGTATCACCGGCCGTATGCGCCGCACCACGCGAACGCCGCTCGCGCTCACGTTCCACAGCTACGCCTACGCCTTGTTGCGCCGTGAGGCCGTGCTCGCGGGCGCCGCGCCGCCGCGCCTGCTGACCGGCCCCGAGCAGCTCCTGGAGATCCGCCGCCTGCTCCACGGCGAGCTGGAGGACGGCGCCAGGCAGTGGCCTTCCAGCATGCGCGAGGCGCTGAAGACGCGCGGCTTCGCCGAGGAGCTGCGCGACTTCCTGGCGCGCGGCGCCGAGCGCGGTCTCGACGGCGAGGACCTCGTCGTTCTGGGCCGCGAGCACGGACGTGCCGACTGGGTCGCCGCGGGCCGCTTCGCCTACCGCTACGCCGACCGGTTCGACCTCGATCCGAGCCCCGCGCTCGACTACGCCGAGCTGATCCGCGCCGCCGCCGCACTGCTGACCGACGTCGAGGTACGGCAGCGCGAGCGGGCCGCCTACGACGTCGTGTTCGTCGACGAGTACCAGGACACCGACCCCGCGCAGGAGTTCCTGCTCCAGCAGCTCGCGGGGGACGGCCGCGACCTGGTGGCCGTCGGCGACCCCGACCAGTCGATCTACGGCTTCCGCGGCGCCGACGTGCGCGGCATCCTGAGTTTCCCCGAGCGGTTCCGCACGCTGGAGGGCCAGGAGGCGTCCGTCGTCGCGCTCCGGGTGTGCCGCCGCAGCGGCCCCGACCTCCTGACCGCCTCCCGGCGCGTCGCCGCCCGCCTGCCCGTGCCACCGGGCGCGGGCCGCACCCGTGGCGACCACCGTGACCTGCTTCCCGTGGAGGGCGCCGACGCGGGCCAGGTCCGGGTCCTGCTCGCCGACAGCGAGACGCAGGAGGCGGCCGTCGTCGCCGACACGCTGCGCCGGGCGCACCTGCTCGAAGGGGTTCCCTGGTCACGCATGGCGGTGCTGGTGCGATCGACCGGCCGCCAGGTGCCCATGCTGCGACGCGCCCTGCTCACCGCGGGCGTGCCGGTCGTGGTGGCGGGCGACGAGGTGCCCCTCATCCAGGAGCCCGGCGTGCGGCAGCTCGTCACCCTGCTGCGCGTGGCGCTCCACCCGGCCACGCTCGACGTCGCCACCGCCGAGGAGCTGCTCACCGGCCCGCTGGGCGGCACCGACGCGATAGGCGTGCGCCGCCTGCGCCGCGCGCTGCGCGTCGCCGAGCTGGCGGCGGCGGCGCTTCCGGCGGCCCCGATGTCGCTGCCCCCGCGCTCGTCCGACGAGCTGCTGGTCGCGGCCGTACGCGACGCCCGCGAGCTCATCCCGATCGAGCCGCACGTGGGCGCCGGCGCCGGGCGCGTCGCCGCCCTGGTCACCGCCGCCGGCGAGGCCGTGAGCCGGGGCGACACCGCCGAGGAGGCACTGTGGGCGATCTGGCAGGCCTCCGGCCTGGCCGAGCGCTGGACCGAAGCGAGCCTCGCGGGCGGGGCCAAGGGGGCCCAGGCCGACCGTGACCTCGACGCGGTGGTGGCGCTGTTCGACTACGCCGCGCGCTTCGTCGACCGCCTTCCCCACGCAGGGCCCGAGGTCTTCCTCGATGACCTGATGTCGCAGGAGATCCCCGGCGACTCGCTGGCCGAGCACGCGCCCGACGGCGACGCCGTGCGCATCCTCACCGCCCACCGCTCCAAGGGTCTTGAGTGGGACGTCGTGGTGGTCGCGGGCGTGCAGGAAGGCGTCTGGCCCGACCTGCGGCTGCGCGGGTCGCTGCTGGGTGTCGAGGAGCTGGTCGAGCTCTCGGAGGGTTCCGTGCTCGACGGGGCCGACGCGGCCGGAGCCGCCCTGGCCTCCAAGCTGCTCGCCGAGGAGCGCCGCCTGTTCTACGTGGCCGCCACGCGCGCGCGCCGCCGCCTGGTGGTGACCGCGGTCGGCGGCGAGGACACCGACGAGCGGCCGTCCCGCTTTCTGTCCGAGCTGCTCCCAGGGGCCGTCGAGGAGGCCGCGGTCGACGACCGCGCACGCTGGCTGAGCATGTCCGCCCTGGTCGCCGACCTGCGATCGGCCGTGTGCGACCCCACGAGGCCCGAGCCGATGCGCACGGCCGCCGCCGGGCACCTGGCGAGGCTGGCCCGTGCCGGCGTCCCCGGAGCCCACCCCGGCGAGTGGTACGCGCTCACGCCGATCTCCGACGACCGCCCGCTGAGCTGGCCCGAGAACATCGTCCGAGTCTCGCCTTCTGCGGTCGAGAGCTTCACCAAGTGCGGGCTGCGCTGGCTGCTGGAGACGGCCGTCGGCGCCTCGGGCACCGACATGTCCCGCAGCCTCGGCAGCGTCATCCACGCCATCGCGGTCCTGGCCGTGGCCGGGCAGGCGGGTGACACGCTCGGCAAGCGGCTCGACGAGATCTGGGACGAGCTCGACTTCGGCGGCGTCTGGTTCAACCGCAAGCAGCGCAAGGTGGCCGAGCAGATGGTCGCCCGGTTCCTCACCTGGCACGAGGAGAACCCCAGGGAGCTCGTCGCGGTCGAGGAGGCGTTCACGGCCGTTCTGTCCGACGGCGTGCAGATCCGTGGCCGCGTCGACCGCGTGGAGCGCGACGGCGAGGGCAGGGCCGTGATCATCGACCTCAAGACCGGCACCGCCAAGCCGCCGGACGCCGAGCTCGACCGCCACCCCCAGCTCGGGGTCTACCAGCTCGCCACCCTCCTCGGGGCCTTCGAGCGGCACGGCATGACCGAGCCGGGCGGAGCCTCGCTCGTCCAGGTCGGCAAGGCGGCCGGCAAGGAGGCCAAGGTCGCCAAGGAGCAGCGGCAGGGCGCCCTCGGCGAGGATCCCGAGCCCGAGTGGGCGCGCGAGCTGGTGGAGACCGTGGCCACCGGCATGGCCGCCGGGGTGTTCACCGCCAAGGTGAACGACGGCTGCCGCACCTGCGCGGCCAAGGTGAGCTGCCCCGTGAACGACAGCGGGGGCCAGGTTTGCTAGGGCCGTCCACGCCGGGCCCGGGTGCCGGCTCCGCCACGGAGACGACCCGCCCGGCCCTGATCGGGCCGATGGAACTGGCCGAGAAGCTCGGCATCGCGCCGCCCACCCCCGAGCAGGCCGCCGTCATCGAGGCGCCGAGGGAGCCGATGGTGGTGGTCGCCGGCGCGGGTTCCGGCAAGAGCGAGACCATGGCCGGGCGGGTCGTCTGGCTGGTCGCCAACGGCTTGGTCCGGCCCGAGCGCGTCCTCGGCCTGACCTTCACCCGCAAGGCCGCCGCCGAGCTGGCCGCCCGGGTGCGCAAGCGGCTCACCCGGCTCGCCGAGGTCGGGCTCGCCCCGCCCGAGCTGCTGGACGCCGAGCCCACGGTGTCCACCTACCACGCGTACGCCGCGCGGCTGGTCACCGACCACGCCCTCCGCGAGGCGCTTGAGCCGACCATGCGGCTGGTGAGCCCCGCCATCTCGTGGCAGATGGCGGCCCGCGTGGTGGGCCGGTACGACGGCCCGATGGACCGCGTCGATCTCGCCCCGCCCTCCGTCACGGCGGCCGTGCTCGACCTCGCCGGCGAGCTGTCGGAGCACCTGCGCACGCCCGACGAGGTGCGCGAGGTCGGCCACTGGCTCGACGAGCGACTCGCCCAGCTTGGCGGCAGGCCGACGCTCGCGCAGCGCCGCCCGGTGCGCACTCAGGACGTCCGTGAGCAGTTCCTGCCGATGGTCGACGCGTACAACCGGCTCAAGCGCAGCCGCGAGGTCATCGACTACGGCGACCAGATGGCGCTCGCCGCCCGCATCGCCGACCGGCACCCCGAGGTCGGCATGATCGAGCGCGGCAGGTTCTCTGTGGTGCTCCTCGACGAGTACCAGGACACCAGCCACGCCCAGCTCGTCCTGCTGCGCGCGCTGTTCGGCGGCGGCCACCCGGTGACCGCCGTGGGCGACCCCTGCCAGTCGATCTACGGCTGGCGCGGCGCCTCGTCCGGCAACCTCAAGCGGTTCGTCCACGACTTCCCCACCACGGCAGGCGAGCCCGCCCCCGTGAGCCGGCTCTCGGTCAGCTTCCGCAACGGCGAAAGGGTGCTCGACGTCGCGGCCCGGGTGCAGGTCCCCCTCCGCGAGGAGGCGCGGGAGGTGCCCGTGCTGGTGCCGGGCGTGAACCGCGTCGGGCGCGGAAGGGTCGTGTGCGCGTTCCACCAGACCGCCGAGGACGAGGCCGCCTGGATCGCCGACGGCGTGGTCCGCATGCTCGGCAGGGAGATCGCGCCCGACGGCCTGCCGTGGGGCGAGGGCGAGCGCGACAAGCTCCGCGAGAAGGTCAAACCGGGCGGCGCCTGGGGCGGCGCGATGGCCCTGCAACCGCAGGACGTCGCCATCCTGGCGCGCAAGCGCGCGCAGTTCCCCGCGCTCCGGCGGGCACTTGAGGCGCGTGACATCCCGGTCGAGGTGGTCGGCCTCGGCGGCCTGCTGACCGTCCCCGAGGTCGCCGACCTCGTCGCGACGCTGCGGGTGCTGTACGAGCCGACCGCCGGCGACGCGCTCGTACGGCTGCTCGCCGGGCCGCGCTGGCGCATCGGGCCGGCCGACCTGAAGGTGCTCGGCGAGCTGGCCAGGGAGCTGACCATCGCGAACCGGGGCCGCCCGGGCGCGGACGACCCGCTGGAGCAGGTCGTCGCCGACATGGCCGAGGAGCGCGGCAGCCTGGTCGACGCGCTGGACGAGCTGCCCGACCGGCCCGAGTGGCTGGAGCCGTTCTCGCCGCTGGCCCGCGCGCGCCTGCCGCGCCTGGCCCAGGAGCTGCGCGTCCTTCGATCGCACACCGGTCAGCCGCTGCCCGACCTGATCGCCGAGGTCGAACGGCGGCTCGGCCTGGACGTCGAGGTCGCGGCCAGGGGCGGAGGGCCGCTCACCGCCCGCGCCGACCTGGACGCCTTCCTCGACGCCGCGTCGCGGTTCGCCGGCGACGCCGAGGATCCCACGCTGGGCGCCTTCCTCGCCTATCTCAAGGCGGCGGAGTCGGAGGAGTTCGGCCTGGAAGCCGGGCGGGTCGGCGAGACCAACAGCGTCAAGCTGATGACCGTGCACGCCTCCAAGGGGCTGGAGTGGCCGGTCGTGATCGTGCCGGGGCTCTCGCAGCTCACCACCCAGAAGGGCGCCCTGGCCAAGGGCAGCGTCTTCCCCGCCACACCCGTGACCAACTCCCGTTGGACCGAGAACCCCCGCAAGCTGCCGTACGTCCTGCGGGGCGACAGGGCCGACCTTCCGGTGCTGAACGGGCTGGAGAAGGACGACCTGGCGGAGTTCGACGAGCGCTGCCGCGAGCGCGACCTCATGGAGGAGCGCCGCCTCGCGTACGTCGCCGTCACGCGGGCCCACTACCTGCTGATCGCCTCCGGCTACCGGTGGGGGTCGGCCGCCCGGCCGCTCGACCCGTCCGACTTCCTGCGGGAGATCCGCGAGGCGTCCGGTCAGGTGGCCTACTGGGCTCCGGAGATCGAGGACGACGCCGTGAACCCCCTGCTGGCCGAGCCCCCGGCGGAGCAGTGGCCGGTCACCCCGGAAGGCGAGCGGTACGACGCCATCCGGAGCGGCGCCGACATGGTCATGAACGCCATCAACGGCGTGACCCCTCTCCCGAGTCCCGGCTCTTTTGCACCCGCCTCCGCGACGAGTCCCGGCACCCCGTCCGGCTCGGAGGACCCCGCGAGTTCTGTGAGTTCCGTGGGCTCCGCGAGTTCGATGAAGGAGTGGGAGCAGGAGCGTGTCCGGGCCTGGGCTCGGGACACGGAGCTGCTGCTGAAGGAGCGCGACCAGTCCAGACGGCGTGGCGGGGCCGTCGTGGAGCTGCCCGCCCACCTGACCGTCTCGTCGCTGGTGACCCTGGCGGACGACCCGGCCGCGCTCGCGCGGCAGATCCGCCGCCCGCTGCCCCACAAGCCCGCGCCGCTCGCCCGCAGGGGTACGGCCTTCCACCGCTGGCTGGAGGGGCGGTGGGGTCAGCAGCGCCTGATCGACGACTTCGAGCTGCCCGGCGCCTCCGACGACCTTTCGGGGGTGGACGTCCAGCTCGCCGAGCTGCAGACCCGGTTCGAGGAGAGCCCGTGGGCGGCCCTGGAACCGGTCGACCTGGAGGTCCCCTTCGAGACCATGATCGCCGACCGGCTCGTCCGGGGGCGCATGGACGCGGTCTTCGCCGACGGTGACGGCTACGTGGTGGTCGACTGGAAGACGGGGGAGCGCCCGCGCGGGCAGGCGGCCAGGGCCTCGGCCGTCCAGCTCGCGGCCTACCGGCTGGCCTGGTCCCACCTCGCTGGGGTCCCGCTCTCGAAGGTCGGCGCCGCCTTCCACTACGTCCGCGCCAACGAGACCGTACGGCCCGTCGACCTCCTCGACGCGAGGGGCCTCGTCCGCCTCATCGAGTCGGTCCCCGAGGACAGATAAGACCCTCGCCCCGCCTCGGGCATTTCCAAGGGGGCCCACCGACCTTACTGAATCACTGCCTGGCCAGCGCGGTTACCGCGCGGCCGCACGCGAATGGCGATGAAGCCAGGCAGTCTCCTGGTCGCGCGTACGGCGGGCCAGAGATAGCGTTCTGAAGCCTCGCGGGTTACAGTTATTTCAGATATGGTCTTGGCGGTGGAGGTGACCGACCGTGCCCCGCACAGGTGTTCTGGCCAGCGCTACGCGTGTCGAAGCAGGTAGCGGCGACCGTGAGCTATTTGCTGATCTTGAGACTGCCGCTGCCGCACTGCATGCCCAACTGGTCCTTCGCAGGCCCGACGGCCGTGACATTGTGCTGCCCGAATCACTTGTGAATCTCGTGGTGGCTGCGGCTCACGACCTTGCGAAGGGCAACGCAGTCTTCGCCCTTCCGGTCGAGGCCCGTCTGACCCCGAACGAGGTCTCCCAGTTGCTCGGTCTGTCGCGTCCCTTCGTCACGCGGTTGCTGGAGGAAGGGGAGATTCCCTCCCAGCGTTTGCCAGGCAGCAGTCACCGCCTGGTCCGACTGGCGGACGTCTTGGAGTTCCAGGAGCGTCGCGAGCACCGCGCCGAAGGCCGACGCAGGATCATGGAAGTCGCCGAAGAGGCGGATCTTCCCTACTGATCTCCCGAGGGGTACCGGTCGATGGCCCGGGTCTTCGTCGATACCAATGTCCTGTTCCCATTCTCATTAATGGATCTGATGCTGGCTCTGACTGAGGACGCGGTGCATGCCTTGGTCTGGAGCGATCATCTGCTCGACGAGTGGGAGCGTGTGATCGTGCGCGAGCGAGGGCGCTCGGCCCCGGCGGCGGCGCGCATCAGTGCGGCCATCCGGGAGTTCTTTGCCGATACCCGCGTTTCCGAAGACGACTACAAGCACTTGCTCGACCGAATCGACGGCCCCGACCCCGACGACTGTCACCATATGGCCGCTGCAATTGCTGGTCGTGCACAGATTTTGGTTACCTGGAACCTCTCCGACTTCCCTGCGTCGACTCTGAGTTGCTATGGACTCACCGTGGTCGATCCCGATACCTACCTATGTGCGCTCCTGGCCCAGAACCTTCGTGAGGTGATGGGCGTTCTGGCCAGGATGTCGGCCGGGAAACGTCGCCCGCCCATGTCTGTGCTGGACATCACTAGCGCGCTGGACCGGGCAGGTGTCCCAGGCTTTGCCCAACGGATACGCAGCAGTCTTTCAGTCCAACCGGGTGAACCCTGACAACAGTACGGATAGCACGCTCAGCGGCGGCGCCACGACGTCGAGCCGCGGCTTCCAGGCCCGCGCCGTCCTGCGGGCCGGGCTCACCCCGGGCGCGGCCGCCAAGCCCAGTGGTGGGTCAGCCGGTTATGGCGATCCTCGCGCGCAGTTTCGGGTGCTTCATGTGGTGCCTACGGAAATGCGGGCGCTTGTGTTTGTGGGGCTTTCCGTACCCGTGGTGATGACCCGGTCGGTGTGCGGACCAGGATCTGTGGGTGCTGTGGTGGCCTCCGTGACCGCCTTCACTGAACACTCCGTGGAGGGTATGGAGTGTCTGGACGGTCACCAGGCGGCCGTGCTCCCGGCGATGGTGCCTGCGGTCCCATTCCCGGCATTGCTGATCGCGAGCCTTGGCGTTCCTCGGCTTCTCGTCGCACTTCTTCTCCTCACCCTTCGCCGGCGCGGAGCCACCTGGGACGGCCGTCGGGGTCGGGGTCGGTGTCGGGGTCGGTGTGGGCGTTGGTGTTGGTGTTGGTGTCGGTGTCGGGGTGGGGGTGGGGGTGGGGGTCGGGGTGGGGGTGGGGGTCGGAGTGGGTGGGCCGGTGACGATGATCTGGGTCAACGGCGCTGAGATGCTGGAATTCAGCTGTGCCGAGCCCGAATAGGTGGCGACGATCTGGTGTGGCCCGAGCGGAAGATTCGAGACCGTCAGGCTCGCGTGGCCTTTCACGTCCAGTGGGGCCGAGCCGATGCTCATTCCGCCGGAGGTGAAGCTGACCGTGCCCGTGGGGACCAACCCCGCCGCGGAGGTCACCGTCGCGGTGAAGGTGACCGGAGTTCCGACCTGAGCCGTGGGTGACGACGAGGTCACCGTCGTGGTGGTCCTCCTGTCAGGAGGGATCAGGCAGTCGGAACGCGTGACGGTGTCCGAATCCAGGGTGACCGCGCCGTTGCGAGCGAGCAGGCGACCGTTCACGGTCACGCCGGTGGTCACGGTGATGGACGCGAGTGCCAGGATGCTCCCGACGAAGCTGGAACTCGTTCCCAGGGTCGCCGAACTGCCCACCTGCCAGAACACGTTGCACGCCTGGGCGCCCCCGATGAGTGTCACCGTGCTGGCGGACGCGGTGATGAGGGTGGACGCGGCCTGGAAGATGAAGACCGCGTTCGGGTCGCCTTGGGCGTTGAGGGTCAGGTTCCCCGTGATCCCCAGGGTGCCGGCCGCCGAGGTGTAGACACCTGGCGTCAAGGTGGTGCCGCCCAGTTCTGTGGGCACGGTGGTGACGGGGGTCCGGCCTGCGGCGTCGTTGTAGGCGGTGGTCAGGTCGACCTGGGCCTGTACAGCGGCGGCGTCGGCCGCGTGGATGGTCCCGATCACGGTGCCGGGCGGGAAGCCGGTCACCGCCGAACCAGGGCTCACTCCCAGGTCCCCGGTGACGACGGTGGGGCCGGTGTTGGTGACCGTGGACCCGGCGAGGACCGCGTAGCTGGTGGCTGTGCCGAGCCCCACCGGAGCCTGCGCGGCCCCAGCGGTGTGTGGCGTCGTCACCACGACTCCCATGGCCACAATGGCCGTGAGAGTCGCGGCCAGCCAGGAACGGGCGGTTTTTCGCGGCACGACGCGACGGCGACCGAGATATATCATCAAGCTGTCCTCTGCTCTTGGTATTGCTCCGTCCAGGCGCATGGCGAATCGGGGTGCGCCATTGTTTGCGAGCCTACTTATTCAGGTCGTCGTGCTTATAGTCCGACATGCGGGAGATCTAAATCCGACGGCTATTTCCCGTTATAAAAGGAAATGCCGTCACCGCTCCCGTTAGGTGGGACGGTCGCGATCGCCGCCGCCGCCGCCGCCGCGACGGCGGTGTGGTGGTGGCCCGATCTCAGGCGTGAGGACGGCAGTCCCCGAGGCTGAGGTCGTCCCAGGCCAGCAGGCGGAGCCAGCGGAGGATTTCCGAGACCTGCTGCACGGGGAACTGGAACTCCGGCATGTCCCCCGCAGGAGTGATCATGATCGCGGTTCCCCAGAGTCTCGTGCGTACGGTGACCTTCGCCCGCCCCCTCGCGTCGGCGCCATAGACGATCATCTCCGTGGGGTTGTACGCACGCTGCGGTGGGACCGTTTCGGTGCCGATCACGAGCCGCATCCTTTTGAAGATGTGGCACCGGATGCCTTCGGAGGTCAGATGGCGGTGCAGGATGGCGAGCAGGTCGGCGTCCTCGTTCGCCCTGCTCTCGGAGACGGTCTCATCTGGCTTCATCGGACCGTCTCGCGATTTACCGCGTTGAAGGTGGTTTTGGCATCATGGGCGGCTTGTACGAATCTTCTCGGGTGAGTAATCCTATGGGGGATGATTTCCTGTGGCATGGGGGCCACCTTTTCGTTGACAGTTTCGATTGGCCTTTCCAAGGTTGCCGCTCAACCTCTACTCTGCGTAAGGGAATGGTGACAACAGCGTAGTGATTCCGTTGTTGTGTGCCATCGCATCCAGTTGCATTCCGTTGCGTGGAGGTCAGGTGCCGCGACAACCGACGACCAACCCGGAGACCTCGCCGGCAGCCCGTTTCGGGTTCGAGCTGCGAAGACTCCGTCAGGAAGTGCAAGTCACCCAGTCCGAGCTAGGGCGAAGGATCGGTTACACCGGAGCGGCGATGGGGGCCATCGAAAGGGGGCTACGCCTGCCCCAGCAACGAGGGTTCGTCGAGCAGTGTGACGCGGCCCTAGGAGTTAATGGGGCATTGCTCCAGGTATGGGAACTATGCCGATCCGACGGAAACCAGCGCTGGTTCTACCCATGGCTGGAGGCCGAGCAACAGGCGCTGACACTGCGTGCATGGCAGCCGACCCTGGTACTGGGCCTCCTCCAGACGGCCGACTATGCAAGGGCGGTCTTCCGTGGGGAACCAGGGATCCGATCCGACAAGATCGATAAGGGTGTGGAAGCTCGGCTTGAGCGACAAACCCTCTTCGACCGCAAGGACCCCCCTATGCTGTGGGCCGTACTGGACGAGGGAGTTCTCCAGCGGCCTATAGGCGGTTCCGCCGTCATGAAAGGGCAGTTAAATCATCTCTTGACCATGGCGGAGCATCCGTGTATCACGATTCAGATAGTCCCGGTGATGGCGGGTTGCACGGCAGGATTGCTGGGAGGTTTCTTCCTCGCGCAGTTGCGAGACGGTCGTGAAGTTGTCTACCTCGAATCCGCTGGTAAGGGGCACGTGACCGCTCAAACCAAAGAAGTACGAGACATCCAAGTACGGTACGAGGCGGTGCGAGCGAGCGCGCTCCCACATGACGGATCACTTAATCGGATCAAGGAGTGGGTGGAGAAATGGACGACCTGACCAATGCGAGGTGGATCAAGTCCTCACACTCAGGTGGCAACGGCGGTGAGTGTGTGGAGTTGGCTTCGCTGGGCGGCGAGGGTATGGCGGTACGGGACAGCAAGCGTCCGTACGGGCCGGTGTTGCGGGTCACCGCCGCTGAGTGGGACGTGTTCCGTGCGGGTGTGAAGAACGGCGTGTTCGGCGGCCTGTCTGTCTGAACCTGGGTGAGCGAAGGGCCCGCGCCTCCCGGTGCGGGCCTTTCTGCACGATGCCGACCCGAAGCTTGTCGGCGTACCGCACCCGTTGCTCACGGGGCTGCCTAACACCTCGCCCATACTGTGATTGAAGTCCAGTCTGGTATCCCTAACCGCACCACGTCGGTGGAGGCTGTGTAATGAGTCGCTATCACCCCCGCTACTACGCGGTTAACGATCACCCGGTGAAGCTTGAGGAGCTGCCGACCGGCGAGCTGGTGGCGCATGTGGTCGACTTGGCAACCGGCACGCTGGTTCGCGACATGAGCTACCTGTCGCGTATCTCCGATCACGGCATCGGTAAGGACATCGACTCGATCACCGGGGTCGAGTTCGAGGCTCGCAGGGTTGCGCTGTGGCAGGCCGCGTCTGACCGGCGGCACAACACGCCGATCGTGTGGGAGCGCACCGGCGACGCCCAGTTCCCTTATCGAGCCGAACTGGACCACAGCACTCTGATCATCCGGGTGAACGACTTCCCGGCCGAACCTCTCTACACCCTGCTGATCGAGGAGATCGAGGTCGAGGATCTTGAGGACTGGCCGAAGGCGTGGGTGCGGTCCAAACACCCGCTGGCCCCGCTGGGGGAGAAGCACAGGCCAGACGGCCGGTGATGGTGGTCCGTCGCCGGCGGCGCCCGGCGTTGGCATGATCGGTTGTTCGACCCACCCGGCACCCGTGTGGGTGGTGAGCCGGTGCTTCCCACCGAGCTGGTGACTTCCCGGAAGGCGTGGAGTTCCGCCTTTCCCGTCGCTGAATCGGATCAAGGTGTGGGTGGAGAACTGGACGACCTGACCAACGCGGCGGTGGTGGCCGTACGCGTCTCTACACACCGCTATGAGGCGAGATCGCTGGCTACGGTTGGAGTATTAGCCGGCTATGGCGTAAACCAGGGCGGCGACGGCGCCGGCGAAAATGGGGGTTATCAGCCACGCGATCAGGAAGTCGCGCAGGGTTTTGCCGCTGAGGCGGCTGAGGTTGGGGCCCGCTGATCCGGCTATCGCGCCGGTGGAGACGTGGGTGGTGGACATGGGCAGGCCGTAGCCGGCGCCGAGGCCGACCAGGGTTGCCGTGGTGAGGTTGGCGAGGAAGCCTTCCCGGTGGTTCATCTTCACCACGCCCTGGCCCAGCCGCTCGGCCACCCGCATGCCGCCGACCAGGGAGCCGACGGCCATGGAAAGGGCGACGACGAGCATGATCTGCCACGTCGTCATCCCGGCGGGGACAAGGGCGAACGCGCCGATCGCCACCATCTTCGGGGTGTCGTTGAGGCCGCGGGCGAAGCCGGTGGCACCGCTGGTC
Organism: Sphaerisporangium sp. NPDC049002; assembly: GCF_040649355.1. Taxonomy (NCBI): domain Bacteria; kingdom Bacillati; phylum Actinomycetota; class Actinomycetes; order Streptosporangiales; family Streptosporangiaceae; genus Sphaerisporangium; species Sphaerisporangium sp. NPDC049002. The sequence goes on from NZ_JBEZFH010000006.1 coordinate 26,236, forward strand.
AGCCAGTGTGCCGCCGTCAGAACCTGGTGGGTGGTCGCCTCCCTGGCGGCTACGGCGGGCTCGGTGGACTGGAGCAGCGCCGCACCCCCATCAGGCGTTACGGGGGCCGGAGCGGGGGCGGCGGTCCCACCGGTGTTCTTCACCCGGCCGAACAGGAGCGCCAGGATCAGGGTGACGGCGTACGCCACGGCGATGCTGATCAGCAGGGGCGCGATCAGTCGTTCAGGGATGGAGCTCCAGGCGATGGAGTCCGAGGCGAACAGCAGGCCCGCGCCGATGAGTCCGCCGAGCAGGGCATGAGTGGTGGAGACCGGCAGTCGCAACACGGTGGCCAGGCCGACCCAGCCGGCCGCGCCGGTCAGGACGGCCATGGCGAAGGCGCTGGTCGGTTCGGCGGTGACGACTCCGGAGGAGAACAGCGCGGTCATCTTCGAGGCGAGGGCGAGCGAGCACAGGCACCCGGCCAGCGTGGTGACGGTTCCCCACAGGATGGCGGTCCGGTACCGGGTCACCCCGGCCCCGGCCAGGGTCGCGACGCCTTTGGGCACGTCGTTGCTGCCGTTGACCGCGGCCAGCGCCGCGACCAGTAAGAAGACCAGGACGGAGGTCAATGACATGCGGGCGTCTCCTGTTCACTGCCGGCTCGCATCCGGGGCGAGGGTGAGAGGGCATGCCTCGCGGAGGCCGGGAAGCGATCTGCCCGGCCTCTGATCGGAGGCATCGGTGAGGCGGACGGACCCGGTCGCCGACCCAGGCGGTCGCGACCCAGGCGAGGCTTCAGCCGGGGAATGCTCCGGATGGGATCCGGTAGGTGGGCTGGGGATATCCCGGTTTGAACGAGGGAACGCCCGCGTGCTGGAAGGCCAGGGTCCCGGTCAAGGCTGTCACCGTGTTGACCGCCTCGGCCACGGCCTCGTCGAGTTCGGCGGGCTCACAGGCGACTCGGGCGTTGATCCGCACCTCGGCTTCGGTGAACCGCGTCCCCGCGGCGCGGTCCACGGTCGGCTCTCCGCCGCTGGTGGTCACGCTCATCTTGGTCAGGACGGCAGCGGACTCCAGGCTGATCTTCACGTGGCCGATCATCCAGCCACTTCGCGCGGCGGCGCCGGACAAGTGCTCCAGCAGTGATCGGGCCCACGCGTCGGGATCGAACCCCCCTGCCGCCGTGACGGTCAGGCTCTGGTTCAGCCACGCCAGGGCGGCCTCGGCGTTGGCGTAACGGTCGTAGTCGATCTCCAGGTCGCGCCCGGCGGGCGATGGTCCCAGCCAGTGGGAGACGAACTGGTCGAGGCCGTCGCCGGATCTGGCCGAGTATCCCAGCACGGTCGCCGTGGGGTACCGGTCGCGAAGGTCCGCCAGCAGGGCGGCGGCCTCGTCCTCGCCCAGGAGGTCGACCTTGTTGAGCGCGATCACATCGGCTTCCTGCAGCTGCTTGCCGAACAGGTAGGACAGATCCGAGTCGGTATCGTCCAGCGGCAGCGTCGTGCGGAGGGTCTGTAGCCGTTCCGGCTCCACTACCACGACCAGTGGCGCTGGGGTGAAGCTGTCGCCGTAGTGGGCGCTCAGTGGCCGGATGACCGTCGCCTGCAGATCGGTGCAGCTCCCCACCGCCTCGGCGAGCAGGGTGTCGACCCCGTGCTCGTCGACCAGGCGATGCGCCACGGTGAGGAGGTCCTCGAAACGGCAGCAGAAGCATCCCCCGGTGACCTCGCCGGCCTGGGCGATGGCGGAGCGGGCCAGCTGGGTGTCGATCAGTTCGGTTCCCTGGTCGTTGGTGATGACCGCGACTCGGCTCCCTCGCGACTGGAGGAGTTTCGCGGCCGCGACGAGCGTGGTCGTCTTACCGGCTCCTAGGAATCCGCTCAAGGTCAGAAAGTTGATCAACCGACACCCGCCTCGCTTGTGGTGCTGGGGGTTCCGCGGGATATCGCGGCGCTGTGCAGCACGAGTGAGTATTCTCGGTCGCGGCAATGGTACTTTCAGGTCATTTCCGGATTTGCCGCGCTGTTCGAGGGCAAGATAACAACAACTTTGTCGGGTGGTCAAGCGGTTGACGTCCGGCAGGAAATTATCAATAATCTCCGAAGTTTGCCGATAAGGCATATTGATGGCTATAAATGTAGATGATAGAATAATCCCGGCGGCAGCCGTTGTCATCTTTTGTTCGTGTGCGGCGTTCGTCCTGACGACATCAGGAGGGTGATGGACGACCACCCAGCGGCTCTGCTAGCGAGCGGCGACGGAAGGCAGTGCGATGATCGTCGTCAGCGAGGTGAGCGCTTCGGGCACGACCCGGTAGTAAACCCAGGTCCCCCGTCGTGTCGACTCTACGAGCCCGGCGTCTCGCAGCACCCTCAGGTGATGGCTGATGGTCGGCTGGGTCAGATCGAACGCCCCGACGAGGTCGCACACGCAGGCCTCCCCGTCGAGGTGGGAGGCCACGAGCGAGAGCAGGCGCAGCCGGACCGGGTCGGCGAGTGCCTTGAAGCCCGCGGCGATCCTGGCGCTCTGCTCCTGGGTCAGGGGTTCGGCCACTCGGGAAGGGCGTGGCACATCGGGCGCGACGGGCGGCAACTTCTCATCCGGCAGCAAAACGGGCTCGTCGTGCTCGGCCATGGTGATCGGCTCCTTCCCGCAGAACAACGGCACGGCCGTTTTGGCGGGCCTGTCCGGCGACAGTGACCCCAGTCTAGACAACTCCCTGTCCAGGAGGTTTCGCCATTTCGCGCACTTCGCTGACCCGCGCCGAGGCTGCCGAGCGAGCCGCGCTGCTCCAGTCGCTCTCCTATCAGGTACACCTCGATCTGAGCCAGGTCGACGCCCCGACGTTCCGGTCCAGGACCAGGATCCTGTTCACGTGCGCCAGGCCGGGGGCCTCAAGCTGGGTAGACGCCCTACCCCGGCGCGTACGCTCGGTCATGCTGAACGGACGCCCGCTGGAGTACGGCAGCGACACCGGGCGGATCCACCTTCCCGAACTGGCGGCCGTCAACGAGTTGACCGTCGACGGCGATTACGACTTCTCGACCTGCGGCCAGGGTCTGCACCGGTTCGTGGATCCGGCGGACCAGGAGGTGTACGTCTACAGCCACCTCCAAGCCGACCACGCCCCCCGGGTGTTCGCCTGCTTCGACCAGCCCGACCTCAAGGCGACCTTCGAGATCAGCGTGCGGGTGCCCGCCGCGTGGACCGTCCTGTCCAACGGCCGGCTCGACCGCCGCCACCGGTCTGGCCCTGACGTCCTGACCGAGGTGCATCGGTTCACGCCCACTCCGCCGATCAGCACCTACCTCGTGGCCGTCGCGGCCGGCCCGTGGGCCTCGTGGACGGCCGGTGGCCCGGCTTCCGTGCCGCTGGGCGTCCACTCCCGGCGCTCCCTGGCCGGACACGTCGACTCACCGGTCTTGTTCGAGCAGCTCGGCGCCGGGATCGAGTTCTTCGCCAAGGCGTTCGCGAGCCCCTACCCGTTCGCGAAACTCGACCTCTGCTTCGTTCCCGAGTTCAATTTCGGGGCGATGGAGAACGCCGGGTGCGTACTGGCCGCGGAGACGTTCGTGTTCGACCGGGCCGTCACCCGGCACGCCCACCGCCGCCGCCGCGAAATGATCTTTCATGAGCTTGCCCACCAGTGGTTCGGCAACCTCGTCACCTTCCGCTGGTGGGATGACCTGTGGCTCAACGAGGCGTTCGCCACCTGGGCCGGTATCCACGCGCAGACCCAGATCACCGAGTACGCCGAGGCATGGGCCGACTTCACGGCGGGCAAGAAGGCCATGGCCTACGCTCAGGACCAGTCGCCGTCCACGCATCCGGTGGTGGCCGACATCCCTGACCTGAGTGCGGTGGCCACCGCCTTCGACGCGCTCACCTACCACAAGGGCGCCAGCGTGCTGCGGCAGCTCGTGGCCCACCTCGGACTGGACGGCTTCCTCGCGGGGATGCGGCGCTACTTCGCCACCTACTCCTACGGCACCGCGGGCCACACCGAGATGATCAGCGTTCTGCAGGAGGCGGCCGGCGATGACCTGACCGCCTGGTCGCGCTCCTGGCTGCACTCGGCCGGACTGACCGAGATCAGGGCGGACTTCAGCCTCGACCACACCGGACGCTTCACCCGTTTCGACCTCCTTCAGGAACCGGCTGGATCGCTCAGACCGCATCGCCTCGCGGTGGGCGTCTACGCCGAGGACCGGTGTGGCGCCCTGGTGCGCGTGGCCCGTCACGAGGTCGACGTCGAAGGCGCCCGCACGAGCGTGGAGGCGCTGATCGGGCACCGGCCTGGTCTTCTGGTCCTCCCCAACGACGGTGACATGACCTACTGCCGGATAGTCCTGGACGCCCGGTCGGCCGACGAGATCATCCACCGGATAGGCCACCTGAGCGACCCCATGGCACGTTCGCTCTGCTGGACGGCGGCGTGGGAGATGGTGCGGCACCGCGAGCTGCCCCCGAGGCGGTTCCTGACGATGGTCATCTGCGGTCTTCAAGCCGAGACGCAGATCGGCGTGGTGCAGCGGCTGTTGCGCCAGGCCGCGACCTTGCTCGGCGCCTACACCGAGCAAGGCTGGGCCCGTGCCCGTGGCTGGCCCGCCCTCGTCGACCACCTGCTCGACTTGGCCACGCGCCAGGACACCGGCGCCGACCACCGGCTCGTGTCCGTCCGCGCTGTCGCGGACGCGGCTCTGACCTCCGCCCAGCTCGACGTGGTGCGTGACTGGTTTCACCGAGCCGTCCTGGCCGGACGGCCGGTGGATGAGGACCTTCGATGGCGGCTGGCCCGGGCGCTGGTCGCGCACGGGGACGCCGTCGATCCGATCATCGACGGCATGACCGGCGCGGGGGAAAGGCGCGTCGAGCGGATCAAGGCCTCGGTGCCCGCCGTGGATGCCAAACAGTGGGCGTGGAACGCCATCCTGGGCAGCGGGCGCCCGGCCCAGATCGGCGCGCTGGCGAGCGGCTTCGTCCATCCCGCCCAGCACCACCTGATCGCCTCCTTCGCCGAGCGCTACGTCCGCGACATCCCGCCGCTGCTGGTGGGTTCCGGTGACGCGGAACCGGCACGGGCCGCCGCGACCCTGATGTTCCCCACGTGGTCGGTGTCAGGACGGACGCTGGCCGAGGTCGATCGCATGCTCGGGGACGGCCGGTCGCCGCTCCTGCGAAGGCTGGTCGGCCAGGCCAGGGACGAGCTCGCCCTTTCCGTGGGCCTTGCCGCGCGGGACGCCGCCGGGGGAGCGGCCGAACCAGTCGTCCAGGTCGGTGGTGGCGAATAGCCCGAACAACTCCCGCAAGGCCCGTGCCGCGTCAGGCCCCGCGTACCAGCGCTCTCCCGCCCGCTCCACGAGGTGGTCCGAGAGCCGATCCCGGAGCGAGAACGCCTGGTGATAGACCAGCGGGTAACAGGGGTGGCCCTCCAGGTAGGCCTGTAGCCGGTTCCAGGCGACCCGTCCGTCGACGGTGATGCCGAACTCCGCCTGATAGCAGCGCAGGTATTCGGCGGACGGATCCGGGTGGCCGTCGTGGACGGCCATCTCGAAGCAGAGGCTGGTCGCCACAACGCGCCGCACGTGCTCGCGGGCGAACCGGACACGCTCGACGGCCTCGGAGTCGACCACGGCGCCCAGGTGGCGTCGTTGCCAGTCCGGCTCGTGCACGACCCGTTCCAGGGCGAAGCCGAACGCCTCGCTCAGCGCCACGGGGACGCGCCACAGGTCGGCGGGATGACGGACACCCACCGTGAAGTGCAGCGCGTGCCCGAACTCGTGCAGCAGCGTGACGTAGTGGCCGAGCGTCGTGCCCCCGGGTGTGGACACGCGCACGTCGGTCGGCGGCGCGACCGGGGAGCAGAAGGCGGATCCGGCCTTGCCGGGCCGTACAGCGTCGTCGACGAGGATATGGTCCAGGTGCTCGCCCAGGTCCCAGGCGGTGACGGTCGAGCGGACACTGGCCAGCGGTCCGGCCGCGTGCTCGGGTACGGCGGCGCGGGCGGCGATGAGCCGGGCGTCACCCAGCGCCGGGGCGGCCAGCCCGTCGCGCTCGCGCCAGCGACGCCATTGCCGCAGGAAGTCCGCGCGGGTCTCGTCCAGCCAGGCACGCGCGTGCTCAGTGAAGAGGTCGACCTCCGGGTGCAGCGCGCGCACCAGGGCGCCGTGCGTCGCGAACCCGAGTCTGGCCCTGGCCTCGGCGTGGTCGTCGAGCCATTGGCGGCGAGCGTCGCGGAGCCGCGCGTCGGCGACGGCCAGGGCGGACTCGATCTGGGCGCGCTGCCGCAGGGTGGTGGCGGCCTTGGCCAGCGCGATGAGCTCGCCGTGGGTGAAGGGCCGGCCGTCGACGTCGACCGTGACGGTGCGCTGGAGCCTGCGCAGCCGCGCCGTCGCCCCCGCGAGCTGGACCCGGAAGTACCATCGGACCAGTTCCCCGGCATGGTGCAGATCCCCGCAGGCCAGCGCCCGCGCGATCAGCTCGCCATCGGTCAGCCAGGCGTGATCGCCTTCGGGCAGGATCGGGTCCTGGTCGCTCTGCCCGGTGCTGGCCAGCCAGCGGGTGTGGGCGACGCGCGCCTGCAGGGAGACGAGGTCTTCGACGTGACCGGACAGGTAGCCGGGGATGTCGCGGGGTGGCGGGTTCCGCGCCGCGCCGCCGTCCGGGCTCATGCCCGGTCCTGCCGGGTGGTCGCCGGGTCGTCGATGCGCGCGGCGACCGGCAGGTCCAGAAGGTCGGCGGCACCGTCGGCGACGCGCTGCCAGAACTCGCGGCGGTCATCGGGAAGGGCGGCGAACAGCTCCGAACAGCGCTGGGTCATCTCCATCGCCAGCCCCGGATGCGCCAGCACTCCGCGGATCCAGGCAAGCTGTCCCGGTTGGGGCGGGTCGATGCGAAGTCCGTCCAGGCCCATCCGCATCTTCCGGCCCACCCGATCTTCCATGGTCGCCGCATAGCGGTCTTCCGACTGAGGCCAGTCGTGCTCTTCCCTGACCGCGGGAGGCACCGTGTCCGCCAGGACCTGCGCCGCCGCGCAGCCGTCGGCGATACCCGCGCCGAACAGCGGGTCCTTGTGACAGTAGGCGTCACCGGCCAGACGCCATCCCGGTCCGGCGGGACGGCGGTGGAAGTTCCGCAGGTTCTTCGACCCGTATACGGGTGAGGCCCGGCGGGCCCGGCGCAGCCTGTCCGCCATGGCGGGTATCGCCAGGAGTCGCTGTTCGTATCCCGTGCCGGTACCGCCACGGCCATCGTGCCTGAGCGCGTCGTACTCCTCGACGGGCGCGGACAGCATGACCACCCAGCGGTCGCCGTCGCACGGGCCGACCTGGAGCACGTGGCCGTCGTCATGCCACAGTTCGAGCGCGGGCGCCGGCAGCGGGGCGACCCCTTCCCAGTAGGCGTGGAACGTGCAGCGCATGGCCCCGGCGTCGAAGGTGGTGGCGGCTCCCGCCTGGCGGGCGACCAGGGAGCCCCGCCCGTCAGCGCCCACCACCACCTTGGCCTTCTCGGACCAGCCATCGCCCTCGATGCCCGTGACCTGGTCGCCCTCCCAGCGCAGAGACCGTACCGGGCGGCGCTCCCTGATCTCGGCTCCGTGGCGTCTCGCGGCGCTCAGTAGGATGCCGCTGAGGGTCTGGCGGCGCACGCACAAGTTGTAGGGGTGTGCCGAACGGGGCAGCATGGGCGCCCCGTAGTAGCCGCCCTCGACCTCCAGGTGCCAGCGTCTCAGGGGCGGAGCACCGGTCGCCAGCACCTCGTCCAGCACTCCCAGGCGTTCCAGGAAGGCCAGCACCGAGGGGCCGAAGAAGTGCGTGGAGACGGCGGGCGCGGCCAGCTTGGCCCGGTCGCACAGCATGACCCGCAGGCCCTGGCGCGCCAGCAGGGCGGCGCTCGCGGCGCCGGTGACGCCGCCACCGACAACGATCACGTCATACATGGGCTGCTCCTCATGCGCGGCCGCCGCCTGCCGATGCGAGGACGAACGGCATCCGGCCCGACCAGATCCGGCTCACGGCCCACCTGTGCTCGGTGAGTCCCAGGAAGCGGGCGCCGAGTACCTCCCGCAGGTCCAGGGCGACAGCACAAGGATGGAGGACCCCGGCCACCCGGCCGTGCCTGATGAGGAAACCGAGCCGGATCCGGCCTTCGACGATCGGGGACAGCCCACCGCGCTGTTGCCCACCCATGAGGGATTCGATCAGCACCCCGTCGCGCACGCCGCCCAGCAGGTCGTCGAACCGGCCGGTCTCCGAGTCCTCGGCGGACAGTGTTGCCCCGTTGAGTACCGGCGTGATCGGTCTCAGCATCGTGCGCCGCAGCGCGTTCCCGCGAAAGCCGTGCCCGGTCGGCACGTCCCCGCACGCGACCGCCGTCCGGTGGCTGTGGTAAAGACGGGCGGGCACACCGCTGTCGATCAACGTCAGCGGCGCGCACGGTACGCCGTCGTCGTCGCTGCCGGGCCAAGCCAGCCCTTCCGTTCCCTCCTCGTCCCCGGCCGCGGGCGGAGAGGGGTGGTCCCGCAGGCTGATCGACGTGTGGAGCAACGGCACGCCCAGGCCTCCGGCGGCGAAGGACCTGCCGGAGACGGCCGCGGTGCCGCTCAGGGCGGTGACCAGGGGAGTGAGCAGGGCGTGCACGGCGGCGGGGGCCAGTAGCACGTCGTGCTCGCGGGACAGCGCGTCGAGCACCGGCAGCCCCGCCCACCCGGCCGCGGTGCTCAGCCACGAGGCGAGCCCGGCGGGCAGCGCCGCCGATCGGGTCCAGCCGTTCCAAGGTAGCTGGATGCCGGACGTGCCGGCCCCCTCGGCGAGCGCTGAGACGTGGAAGAAGCAGTCCCGGCCTTCCTGGTGGCCTTCCGGCGCCATGCGGTGGACCGTCTGCTCGGTGCGGCTCACCGTGCCGTGCATCGTCAGCCCGACAGCACTTTGCAGCGCGCCCAGTCCCTCGGCCAGGCGACGGACGGCGCGGGCGGCGCCCCCTTCGCCGTCGCCGGCCGGCTCGGCCGCGGGGGAACGCCCGGGGGCGGGGCTCGGTCGCGCTGGTGGTGACGCCGGCGGTCCGTACGCCGCGCTTCGTACGGCGTGGCGTACGAGCGCACCCGCGTCCTCCGGCCCTGTCGTGGTGACCGTGCCGACCCGCCCGGCTCGATGGACGCGCAGGCACAGCGCCGCCTCGTGCGCGGACCGGACGGCGTCGGGAACACCTGAGCCGACCTCGACCACGGTGTCGACCCGGTCGACACCGAGCACCTCCCAGTGGTCGGCGTGCGCCGCGGCCGCCGCTCCGATCTCCGCGACACGTTCAGCCAGGGTGGACACGGAGACCTCGCAGGCGGAGCGCAGGCGCCCAGGAACTCACCGGCAGCGGGTACTGACCCTGCTTGCCGCAGCTCGCAGAGGTGTCACCGCGCCACTGGTCCCGCCCGATCGCGTCGATGGCGCCGAAGGCGCCCAGAACGTCGCCGGACAGCACGACGCCCCGTACCAACTCACCGACCCTGCCGTCACGGATCGCACGGCACTCGGCGGGCAGGAAAGTGAAACCGGAGCGGTCGGTCTGGCCGCCGAGCACCCCGCGGGCCAGTAGCCCGCGATCCACACCGCCGATGAGCTCCTCGTCACCGGCGGTGCCGGGATCGATCATGATGGTCCGCAGCCTGGGCAGGGGCGGGTGGCGGAAGCTCAGGGCCCGGGCGTTCCCTGTCGGCGCCTCGCCGAAGGCCGCCGCGGTCGAGCGGTCGTGCAACCGCGGCCGTACCACGACGCCGTCCCGCAGCAGGTCGACCTGGCCACCCGGAGTTCCCTCGTCGTCCACGGGCACGTACCCGCGGGCACCGGGATGCCCGGCGTGATCGATGATCGTCAGGCCGGACGGGCCGAGCCGACGCCCGGGAGCCAGCGCCCTCCGCAGTTCCGCGTCCCCCCTGTGGTGATCGGCCTCGGCCAGGTGCCCGATCGTCTCGTGCGCCCAGACGCCGGCCAGCGGGCCGTCACAGACGACGTCATAGCTCCCCGGCTCCACGACGGGGGCTCCTCGCAGGTCCACCGCGGTCGCGGCGGCGGACTCGATGACCGGGGCGAGCCCGCGTGCCACCGAGAAGTCGCCCCCGCTGCCGACGGACACCGACCCAGCGGTCCGCGCGGCGCCTCCGTCGGCGTAGACGGTGATCTGCAGCGTCAGGTCCCTGCGCCGGTACCCGACCCGGGTTCCCTCGGTCGTGAGGAGTTCGACATCGGTCACCAGCTCCCGGTAGTAGACCAGCGCCCCGGTCACGGCGGAATGGGCGGCCAGCGCCGACGCGTGGTAGCCGCCCAGCAGGTCCGTCTTCTCCGCCAGACTGACCCGCTCCGGCGCTTCGCCGACGTCGCACGGGTACTCTCCCGACTCCGGTGGCCGGTCCGCGAGAGGTTCCCCCCTGACCCGTAGCTCCCGGGCGTTCCGCGTGGCCTGGCGGAGCACCGCTGATGCGTCCATCGTGGTGGACGAGGCGAACGAGGACCCCGCCGGGCCGGCCACCCGGGCGCAGCAGCCCTCGTCGCCGCTGGTCAGGGTGCTCTCCAGGCCGTCACCGCGCCATACGAGGTCGATGATCCTTGTTCGTTCGACGCGGACCTCGGCGTAGTCGTCCGCGTGGAGCCCGGCGGCCCCGAAGACCGCGGCGCAGGTCAACAGCACGGTTGCCCGGTCGTGCCGGCATCCCGGTAGGCGAAGATCATCGCGCTGGTCACCTCGGCGCCGTCCCGGTAGGGGACCGGGCCGTCGCTGCGCAGTTCCACCCGGGCGAATCCGGCGCCCAGCACCAGTTCCCGGTACTGGCTCTCGGTCATGCCCACCACGCACCGGGCGAAGTCCTCGGCGTCGGCCGACTCGCCGACCGCCACGTCCTGCGGCGGAGGGGCGTCGTCGGCGTAGACGACATCGGAGATCACCGCGAACCCGCCGGGGCGCAGCACGCCGGCGATGGCCCTGAGCACCTCCTGCTTGTCAGGGAACATCCCAAGGACGCAGTTGCTCAGCACCACGTCGACGCTGGCCTCGCGCAGCGGGGGCCGCCGGATGTCGCCGACGCGCACGTCGATGTTCGTGAACCCGGTCTCCTTGGCCGCGCGCCGCGCGGACCTGACCATGTGCATCGAGGCGTCCACACCGATCACCCGGCCCGTGACGCCCACCCTGCGAGCCGCGATCAGCAGGTCAAGGCCGGCCCCGCAGCCGAAGTCGACGACCGTCTGGCCCGGCTGGAGGTCGATCGCGTTCATCGGCGACCCGCAGCCGCTGGACAGTTCGAGCACCCATGTGGGAACCCCCGCCAGTTCCTCCGTACTGTAAACCGCGTTGGGCGAGCAGCACAGGGTGCTGGCACCCTGCCCGGCCAACAGGTCGTAGCGCTGCTTGACATGGGTTTCCACGGAGACCCGCCTGACCGGGGTCGCCTCCGGGGCGTCGCACCCGCACCCGGCGGCCTCTCCCGCGGGATCCGGGCCGCACCCGCAGGCGTCCGGTTCCACGGATGTCCGCGGCCGGGTCAGCTCATCCAGGGAAATGAACCCACGCGCGTCATCTGCTCCCACGTTCCCTCTCCTCCTTCGGATCTCGCGGCCTTGTCCTGCCGGCGTCGCAGGGCCATCGGCAGCAGGTAGGCAAGCTCGGTTTCGACCCGGGTCTTGATGGCCGACACCTTCGGGCAGTAGCACGTGTTGAAGTCACCGCCGCTGGCCGCCCACGCCTTGATGGGGCAGCCACCGCCACCGCAGAACAGCTTGACGTTGCAGTCCCGGCACATGGGCACCGTGTCGACGTGGCGGTGCCGCCACGGATCCCTGTAGCCCCCCGCGTAGCTGAACTCGGGGAAGAACGTCCCGCAGGCGTGCTGGGGACGGCCCACGGTCTCCGGGCAGCCGTAGACCTTGCCGTTGGGATCGAAGGCCACGACACTGGTGCCGGCGCTGCACCCCTGCAGGTTGGGCCGCACCCGGTCACCTTCCATGACAGCTGACCGGATTCTGGCGGGGTCGGGTTCGAGCATCCGGTCCACGAGCGGGTTGGCCCGAAGCATCCGGTAGAAGGACTCCTGGAGCCCAGGTTTCACATCGCCCCTGACCATGCGCCTGCGCTGTTCCTCGGGGTGGTCAGGGGTGACGTAGAGGAACGTGATGGCTTTGGTGAACCCGTGGAACATGCGGATCTTCGGGTGGTCGATCCAGCCTTTCGACTGGGCGAACTCCGCGAAGCGCGGCATGGCCTCCACGCTCTCGTCGTCGATGAGGACCCGGACCAGCACGCGAAGACCCGCGTCGGCCGCCACGTCGATGCCGCGTTCGATGAGCTCGAAGGTCGGCTTGCCGTTCCTGAAGACCCGGCGTGAGTCATGGATCTCGGGGGTGCCGTCCAGGCTGACCTGGACCTCTTCGCAGCCGTACCGCAGCAGCATCGGCACGTACTTGTCCAGGGCCACGCCGTTGGTGATCGCGGTGACCGGATAGCCGCGGTCGTAGGAACCGCGCAGAATCCGCTCGACCGCGCCGCGCTGGTAGGCCGTGTCCAGCAGTGGCTCCCCGCCGAACAGGGTGATGTACGGCGGGCCTGAGTTGTCGTGTAACTCCTGGATCATCGGTATCGCGTCGAACGCCGCGTCGATCATCTCCTCGTCCATGCGCGGGCTCTTGGTGGTCAGCTCGCCCTCGAAGCAGTACGGGCAGGCGAGGTTGCACACGAAGGAGGGGATGAACATGAACTGGAACGGTGCCTGCTGGATCGCCTCGAAGTAGCCGTCGACGATCGAGCGGTACCGGGAATCGTCCTCGTCCGCGTCGGCGCAGATGTACCCGCGTTCGAGCAGTCCGGCCATGACGGTGCTGTCGGCATCGGTGAGGTCTCCGGTGCGCAGCCGTTCCAGCGCCGTGATCTCCGCTGGGGTGACGATGTCCATCGATCCGGACACCGCGTTGGCCAGGACGCTGACCTTGCCGCTTTCGTCAAGGTAACTCGGATCGAGGGTGCCTTCGGGCAGCGCCACCGAGAAGGTGACGGTGTTCGGGCTCACTAGCATGGGGTCTCTCCCAGAAACGGTGTCCACGGAGTTGCCGGGAAGTGGAGAGCGCGGCAGGTGGCACCCGTGGGAACGGGTTCTTCAAGGGGGCTTTCGCTGCTACTCGCAGCCGTCCGGGTCGCCCACCATGACGTTGGTCTGGACATCGAGGTTCTTTCGGCCGCGCATGGCGGTGCAGCAGTCGGGCTGCTTCTCCGAGACTTCCGCGTCCTTGATCATGGAAATTGCGATCATGTGTATCACCTCCTCCTCGATGGTCTCTGCCGCGCTCTCCTGCCAACTCCCGACCGCGAGGCGGAAGGGAGAGTCGGTGGTGGGGCACGAGCCCCGGATGGAGGCCATGGGTCACCGCAAGACCTCCCTCGCGACGAGCACGGCCACGGTGACCAGACCTTCTCCGATGATCAGGCCGGAGGCGGCGATCTCCGTTCCGCTACGACGCTGGGGGTTGCGGCGGGTGAGAAGCCACTGCGCCAGGCCCCCGGCCGCGATGGTGAGCGAGTAGGCCGGGGGGAGCAGGACGCCCAGCCCGAGCATCGTGGGCATGGCCGTGGTGAAGGCCAGTCCCGCGCCGATGGGACCGGTCACCGCCATCGCGACGGCGACGGCGACGGGATAGTCCGACGAGCCCCGCACGGTGGAGTCCACGAACTGGACCGCGATCGCCACGGGAGCCGGGAAGGCGTCACCGCCGATCACCCCGGCGCGGGTGAGGACCGCGATCACCATGACGCCGGCCGCCGCCCCGGCGAGCCCGCCCACCACCTGCGTCCACCTGGTCAGACGGGCGGGAGGCTCCGCCACCCCGGCGGGCCGCTCGTGCGCCACCTTGGCCGAGTAGGTGTAGTACACCGAGGCGATGGCGGCGCAGCAGATGGTGGAGGAGGCGAGCACCGCCACCACGGGATCGGCCCCCGACACCGCGAACACCGCGACGCTGAAGTACAGCGCGGGAGCAAGTGGCACCAGGCCGATCTCTCCACCGGCTCGGGTGAGGAAGACGGTGAGCGTGACCAGCAGCAGCAGTGTCAGCAGCCCGAAGCCCAGATACCTGAGAAGCGGGGGATACAGCATTGCGGCGAGGGCGACGACGGCGAGGGCGGCGGCACCCCACCATCGGGTAAGCCATGGACGGCCCGCGACCAGGCGTCCGGTTGTGTCACCGCTGCGGAGCGAGCGCATCAGCGGGCCACGAACACGCACGATCGCGGCGACCGAGTAGCCGAGAATCAGGCCGACTCCGGCCGCGAGCACCCAGGGATAGGCGAGATGCTGGGTGTAGGCCACCGGTCCGGCCGACGCCGAGTGGTCCTGGACGAACCACACCGTGAGGGAGTAAAAGGAGCCGGCCGCCAGCCAGGCGCACGCGCGAGGGCCGATGAGGAATCCCAAGCCGAACAGCAACGGCGACAGAGCCAGCGCCAGATGCGTCCCGGAGCCGAAGAGTTCCGGCGTGGCCTCATGGCCCCAGGCGGCGACGCCCGCAGCCGAGGCGGCACCGATACCCGCGGCGATGGGGAGCGTCCTGCCGAGTCGGCTGCCCTCCTGCCCCGCCGGGCTGCTGAGCGACGCCATCAAGGTGATCGCCGGCCTCAGCGTGGGGTAGGGCAACCGCTCGGTGATCACCAGCGTGCGGGCGACGAGCGCACCCAGCCCGATACCCAGGATATTGGCGGCCATCGCCGATATCATGAGAATTCCCCAGGCCGGTAATTCACCGGACCGCAGCACCACGGCGCCGATTCCGGTGTCAAGCGCGGCCGTCGCCACATATCCGCTGGACGCGATGGAGAAGACGACGAAAAGGGCCTGCCAGTTGAGCGCTCCGATGAGCCTGAGCAATGCGGCGCCCAGCGCGGCGACCAGAGCCGATCCGCCGAAAGACGTTCCCGTCCTGAAGAGCACCAGCACATTGAGCACACACAGCAGCACGCCGATTCCGAGGCCGACCAGTGTGGCTGACAGATGTGATCCCCGCCAGCCGGGCAAGGGGTCCAGAAAGTCAATCGAATTTTCCGGCGAGGAGGACGGGGCGCGCTCTTTCTCTCGCATAGAGTGCCTCTCCCGGCCTGCCGTGGACGGCTCTACATTGATAAGCATCAATGTAGCTGTCGAGAACTCACACTAAGATGACCACAAGCCACGGTCAAGGCCCTTTTACAAGATCACTATGGCCAGGCGGGCGAGGCGCTCACAGCACGAACTCGCCACGTTACGGCTGTATGCCGGATGATTTCCGAGGAAGGCCGAGAAGAGGTGTTCGGCTTCTTCGCGCTTGGTGTCTGTCGTCCGACTTCATCGCCGGCGGCGACGGCCCGGTGTTCCGTCAGGCGCCGCTGCCTGCGTCGGGGGCCGGCATCCACGGTGAATCTGCGGCGATGCGCTTGAGGAAGATGACCCCGTCGGTCTCTTCCAGGTAGTCGGGGTCCAGCGGGAAGTAGCCGTGGTCGGTGGAGTTGTCGGTTCGCAGGGCCAACTCGGTTCCCGTGCTGCCAAGAGCCGCGGACAGGCGTTCGGCGTTGAGGACGTACCGGTCCCCCGGGAGGGTGGACAGAACTCCCTCAAGAGTGTCCGCCTGCGGATCGTTGAGCCCATGGTGACGCGCGGCCCCCAGCGCCGTGGCCACGAAGGCGTACTGGTCGCCCAGTCGCGCGTTGACGATCGCCCCGGCGCTCCACCATTCCAGCGTCCGGCCGTTCAAGGGCCCCCAGCCGGGCGGTAGGCGCCAGCGACTCTTGTCCTTTTGAAGGTGACGGTTGTGGGCGAACACCAGCGTCTGACCGTGCCGCGCCTGGTCGTCGATGATGGCGTCGAGGTTGTCGGCCATCATCGCGTCTCGCAGGCCGAGAAGCCGCGGCACACGCGTCGCGGACGGGTCGGCCATCGAGGCGTGGTAACGAAGCAGCCCCCCGGCGGTACGTCCGCACTGGCACGCCTGCCACCACTCGTCCTGCGACGTCGCGGAGACCAAGCGCGGGGACTCCGACATGAGCAAGGTCACAAGGTCGTCGGTGATCACGCGCAGGCTGGTGACATCGGCGGAGGATCCCACCGACCGCGAAGGGTCCATGGCCGCCTCAGGGTCGGTCCACCGCTCGTCGTCGCCGATCAGACGATCGATGGTGCCGGCGGAACACGGGATCAGACCGGCGTCCACATGGTCCGCGAGGTAGCCATGGAGCGCGGTGAGCACACCCCTTGGGCTGGTGGCACCGGTCATCTCGATCGGTGCGTCGAACCCGAAGAAACGTAGCCTGTCGGTGGCGGGACGGTCCCGGTTGTACTCCCGCATCCACAGGACGAGTTCGCGGTTCGCCTCTGACTCTCCGAATCCATGGCTGAAGCCGTGCCGCGTCACGTCGTCGAGTGACCCCGCACCACCGGAGACGAACTGGTCGACCATCAGGCCGGCCACACCGTCGCTCTCAATCGCGATCGACCGGTACCCCTCGTGCTCGACAAGGTGCTTGAACACCTGATTTCGCAATCGCGGAAACGCTTCCTCCCCGTGCATGGGTTCTCCGAGACCGAGCAGGCGGGGCGTCGTCGCGAGCGATCGGAGGAACTTCGTGAGTGCGGTCCCGACGCCCCCGTCTCCGGCGAAGGCCCAACCGGCATCGTGGACTGAAGGGGGAGTGGTCAAGGCGATCCCGTTCTCCTTGGTGTATTCGCGGTACCTTCAACCGTATCGTTGAACCTCCCTTGTAGACTTTGGGTGCATCTGGTCGCGCTTTCTGCGGTGAACCCTCAAACAGTGGAGACAGCGTGAGTCGTGGGCGGCTGAGGCCGGTCGACCTGGCGCGTGGACACGGCCTGTCCACGCAGGCAATACGGAACTATGAAGAAGCGGGCATCCTTCCGCGAGCGGACCGAACGCCCCACGGGTACCGGGTGTACACCCATCTCCATGCCCTGGCTCTGCGCGCCTTCGCCGCCCTGGCGCCGGCACACGGCCACCAGACCGCGACGGCGATCATGCGGGCCGTGAACCAGGACGCGATCGAGGAGGCCCTCACGGTGATCGACGAGAGCCACGCGCAGCTCCTCAAGGACCGGCGAACGCTCGCGGCCGTCGAGAAAGCACTCCGGGACCTGGTGCCGTCAGGGCTGCCGACGCCGCCCGAATCCGGGATGACGTTCGTCGGGCCGCTTGCCCGGCAACTGGGGATCCGGCCCGCGACCCTGCGTAAATGGGAAAAGGCCGGCTTGATCCATCCGCGACGGGACCCCAGGACCGGCTATCGCGTCTATACGCCCGCTGATGTCCGGGACGTCCAGTTGGCTCACCAGCTCAGGCGCGGCGGGTACCTACTGAACCAGATCTCCCCGCTCCTCGCGCAGGTGCGGTCGGCCGGAGGAGTGGCACCTTTGGAGGCCACGCTGAGCGACTGGCGCAGCCGGCTCACCATGCGCGGCCTCTCGATGCTGACGGGAGCATCCGAACTCCAGGCCTACCTGAGGGAGCGCGACGCCGGCGATCCACCGAATACGTGAACCGCCACAACAAGCAGCGGAGAATCCATGAATGGGCAGCATCGAGATCGATGAGAGATCGGCCCGTTCCCTGGCCTCGCGATTTTCGCCGCTTACGAGAACACGACGAGGCGACGATCCGGCGCGCACGAGGGTGGGCCAGGCACCCGTGGGGGGTGGTTAGCCGGTGCCTCCCACCCAAGGCGCGGCTGGCGTCGAGTGCGGACGGATCGTCGCGTGAGCCGGGCGCGCGGTCTCAGCCGGCGTGCAGCCTCGTGATGAGCTGGTGCGCGACGTCCATGAACTGGTCGCGCGAGGACGACGTCGTCTGCAGGTCGACGAACACCTCGTGGGCACCGGCCTCGGCGACGGCCAGCATGTAGTCACCGATCTGCTGCAGGGTTCCGACGTACGGCACCTGGTCGTCGGGCGCGGGAGAATCGGTGATCATCGGATTGATGCGCACCACCATCCGCAGGGCCGACGGATCCCGGTCGGCACGTGCCGCGCTCTGCAGCGCCACATCCCACAGGGAGGTCAGATAGGGCATGGGCAGCGGCACGCACAGCCAGCCGTCGGCTCGCCGGCCGATCCTCTCAAGTGCCGGGGGCGTGTAACCGGCGAGCAGGATCGGGGGGCGCGGACGCTGGAAGGGCTTGAGGTCGATGTGCGATGGCGGCACGGTCCAGAGCTTGCCCGTGTGCTCGACCACCCCATTGCCCCAGGCGGCCTCCATCACGTCGAGCGTCTCTTCGAGCCGGGCTCCCCTTCCCTGCCAGGGCACCCCGGTCGCGGTGTATTCGTCACGCAGCCATCCGAGGCCGATGCCGACGTCCAGCCGTCCCCGGCTGAGCAGGTCGAGCGAGGTCAGCATGCGGGCGAGCAGGACCGGCGGCTGCCACAGCGCGTTGAGCGTGCTGGTTCCCAGCCGGACCTCCCGCGTGCTGACGGCGGCCAGCGTCAACGCGGTCAGCGGGTCGAAGAAATTCGAGAAGGCCGGGGGGATCGTGCCGTCTCCTCCTGGGTAGGGGTCGCTGGGCGCGAGCGGCACCATGATCCGATCGCCCGCCCACAGGCTGTTGTAGCCCATGGCCTCCAGATCCGTGCTGGCCTGCCGGATGAAATCCGGGTCGGCGAAGGCGCCGTACTGCGGGACTGTGTATCCGATCTGCATGAGAGATTCCTTGGAACTTCGCCGTGGAAAGCCGGTCAGAAATGAGGTGGCCACTGCGTACGCATCTCACTCCCTGGACGCTCCCGGTCGAGCGTCCAGGGAGACGTTAGGCGACACCCCTTGGATGGGACTTGGGCCTGGCTTGACCGGCCGCGATGCGACTATGGGGATCCCGGAGTGGACCCTGGGTTCACAGAGTCCAACGGATCCACCGGCCGGGTCGGGTCGGCCAGGGACTGAAGCTTCGCGTCCCTGAGCATCTCCGCGGCGAGCAGCACGTAAGTGGTGTCGGTCAGCTTGAGAGTGGCCCGCAGGACCGTGTGGTCACCGGATCGGACCTCGTCATGCGTGATCTCCTCGGTCAACTCGCCCAACGTCTTGCCCTCGCGCGACATGGCGGCCGCGGTTAGCCCTGTGGTGAACGTCTTCTTGACGGCGGAGCCGGCCGAAGGGACGGGCAGTACGCAGATCACGTTGACCGCCCGCTCTTCGAGGTTCGCCGGGCGGCGCAGGCCCACTCCGTACAGCGCCACGGCTCCGGGAGTCTGCGGGGCCGTGATGGTCGCGGCGGCGACGTCTCCGAGGCACGCGCCCATCGCGGCGTGGTTCGGGCTCTCGGCCAGCGAACTCTCGCCCCCGAGCGCGGCCACCAGAGGCTCGATGACCGGGGCCGTGGCGACCGTCGAGTCGGTGACGACGACCTGGTTGAACTGGTTGGTCACCCCCCGCACCGGGACGGGGAGTTTCGCCAGGCTCACGTCCGCGCCGGGGGCGAACGAAAGGCCGTCGTGATCGCCGATGCGGCGGGGCTTGGCCCCGAGGCCCTCCAGTTTGGCCCGGACGACCTCCGCCTTGAAACCGCCGTCGAAGCGGAAGGCCACGTTCGGGGCCACGCCGATCGCGATCGCCCGGTCCCCCGCGTAGGGACTCACTCCCGTCGCCTCCGGCAACTCGGTCCCGGCGTTGACCAGGTCGCCGGAACCGGAGGTGACCGCGGGAAGCCAGCGCCGCCCCGGCTCCTTGTCGGAACCAACGGTCACACCAAGCTTGTTCCACCACGCCGGCTCGCCGTACTCGAAGTACGCGGCGGCGGGGCCGTTTCCGGAGACCTCGCCCATCGCGTCCAGCAGACGGGTCTCGGCCCGCTCTTCGGCGCATCCCGCGAGGATCAGAACGGCCGCGAGCCCGCTGCCGATCATTCTCATGCCGATCATTCTCATGGACGTGAGGCTAGGAACTCCCACTTGGAGATCGCTGGTGGACCGCCGCCTGGCCCATCGTCACCGCCGCCGCACCGCTTAAGCCTGAGTTCGTGCGAACCGCGTCTCCGGCTGTCCGCTCCAAGTGGGATACAAGGTCGTCCACCTAGCGTGAGCGGTGTGCGTGAAGTGATTGTCGCGGGTGTTCTGATCGCGGTCCTCAGCGGCTGCGCAGGTGGAGGCGGGGAACAGGTGACGGGTACGACCGGTGCCAGACAGGAGACGACAACGGGGCAGGAGACGGCGACCGGGCAGGAGACCACGGCGGGGGTGGAGGCCGGGGTGCTCAAGGGCCGGGTCGTCGACGCGGAGGGCCGGCCCATCGCGGGCGCGGAGATCGTCGCCGACAACCAGTTTCTCCACAACAGCAATCTTGTCGTGATGACCGACGCGGACGGTCGCTACCGGGTGAGCACCAACGTCGCCACGGCCACGTTCCAGGTGTCCGGCACCGTGACCCGGCGCTTCGAGGGCCGCGTTTACACGATGCAGCTCACCCCTCACGACGACACGTCCTTCGCCGGTCCGACCGGCGCGATTCGCGACTTCACCTGGCGGCTCACCGGTGAACGGCCCGACGGGCTGGGCTTCTACGGAAGCCTGGTGCTCTTCAACATGGACGTCTGGGATCTGCCGAACCCGGATGAGTACCTGCGCGAGGAGGACGTCACTCTCACCCTGACCCCCCAGGGGCCGCTGATCGACGGGTCGGCCGGTGAGGTCATCACGCGGCGAGCCGAGCGCACCGCCGACGGACCCGGCCTGACGGACATCCCGATCGGCCGGTACCGGATCACCGCCGAGAGCCTCGGGCGCCCCCTCCGGATCCGGCTTCGCGACACCGGCGAGTACGCCGAGGCCGTCGACACCGTATTCGAGAAATTCCTGACCACCTCCCACCGTATCGAACTCGACCTCAAGCCCTAGGTATCGAAAGACCAGGACACAAAGGTCCAGGAGCGTGTGTCTGTAACAGCGATCGGCTTGCGGCGTCACCTGGACCAAGATCGGCGAAGCTTTCGGGATCACCCGCCAGTCCGCATGGGAGCGGTTCTCCGGCGAGGAGTGACACGACCCGGGCTATTTCGTGGACCTCTGTGCCAGACGATCCCCGCTCTGCCTGTGGGATTCGCGGGCCCTTCCTGTCACATCGCATTCCCTGTCACATATGCTCGCGACCTGGTCAGATGGCGCGGTGTCGATTTCCGCCGCGCCGGATCGACGCGTAGCCAGACACCGGCGAGGACCCGGTCATCTGGCACCAGAAGGAGATACGGATATGCGATTCCTCATGACGACCAAGGCCGGCGACGCGGCGCCCCCGGACGAGCGGGTCTACGCCGAGATGGCCGCGTTCGTCGAGGAGATGACCCAGGCGGGGGTGCTGCTCGCGACCGGCGGACTGGACCCGGCGGGCACCCACGTCTCGGCCTCCCGAGGCGAGATCACCGTGACCGACGGCCCGTTCACCGAGGCGAAGGAGGCGATCGTCAGCTTCGCGCTGATCGAGGCGCGCTCGAAGGAGGAGGCCATCGAGCTCACCCGGCGCTTCTGGAAGATCATCGGTGACGGCGAGGCTCACATCCAGCAGGTCTTCGGCCCGGAGAACTGATCGGATGCTCGCGCGTCCAGCCGGGCCGGTGCTCTGATCGAGCACGTGACGTCCAAGGACGCCCACCGCGCGGTCGACGCGGTCTGGAGGATGGAGTCGGCGAGGGTCGTCGCCGGGCTCGTCCGGATGGTGGGCGACGTGGGCCTGGCCGAGGAACTGGCGCAGGACGCGCTTCTCGCCGCCCTCGAACAGTGGCCGGAGTCGGGTGTTCCGGATAATCCGGGCGCCTGGCTCATGGCCGTCGCCAAGCGTCGCGCCATCGACCGGTCGCGGCGCGACGAGCGGCTCGACCGAAGGCACGAGCAGCTCGCCCGCGAGCTCGCCACGCGGCAGGACACCGCCGAGGCCGACGTCGACGCGACCCTCGACGGCGAGGTGGGCGACGACGTCCTGCGCCTGATGTTCGTCTCCTGCCACCCGGCGCTGCCGGCCGAGTCCCGGGTGGCACTGACGTTGCGGCTGCTCGGCGGCCTGCGCACCGAGGAGATCGCCCGTGCGTTCCTCGTCTCGGAGGCGGCCGTCGCCCAGCGCGTCGTCCGGGCCAAGCGCACCATCGCGACCCTCCGGCTCCCCTTCGAGGTTCCCGAGGGGCCGGACCGGGCGGCGCGGCTGTCGTCGGTCCTGGAGGCCATCTACCTGATCTTCAACGAGGGGTATGTGGCGACCGCAGGCGACGGCTGGATGCGCAAGGGCCTGTGCCACGAGGCCCTGCGCCTCGGCCGGCTGCTGGCCGGGCTGACGCCGGGCGAGGCCGAGGCGCACGGACTGGTCGCGCTGATGGAGCTCCAGTCCTCGCGGCTGGCCGCCCGTACGGGGCCGTCGGGGGAGCCCGTCGCGCTGCACGAGCAGAACCGAGGGCGCTGGGACCAGCTTCACATCCGCCGGGGCTTCGCGGCCATGCTGCGCGCGAGGGAGGCCGGTGGACCCCTCGGCCCGTACGTCCTGCAGGCCGCCATCGCCGTATGCCACGCGCGCGCCCGTACAGCGGAAGAGACCGATTGGGCGCGGATCGCCGCACTCTACGCGACCCTCGCCCGGGTGCTGCCCACGCCGGTCGTGCAGCTCAACCGCGCCGTCGCGCTGGCCATGGCGCACGGCCCTGAGGCGGGCCTGGCGCTCGCCGACACGCTGGTCACCGAGCCGGCGCTCAAGGGGTACCACCGCCTGCCGAGCGTGCGCGGCGATCTGATGGCCAGGCTCGGCCGCCACGAAGAGGCCAGGCAGGAGTTCGAACGCGCCGCGACGCTCACCCTGAACCTGCCCGAACGCAAGATCCTCCTCGAACGCGCCGCCGCCTCCGCCGCCTCCGCTGACGCCGCGTGTGCCGCCGCCTCGGCCGATGTCGCGTATGCCGCCGCTTGCGCTGATGCGACCTGCGCTGATGCCGCCGCGATCCGTACCGGCGCCGGAGGGGCCACGCCGGGGACGGGCGTCACGCTGGGCGGGGCCGCGAGCGCCTTCCTGGCCCGTGACGACCTGGACGCCGCGACCGTCCGCTCCTACGGGCAGACCATGCGCCGGCTGTGCCGCGAACTCGGGGACGACGTCCCGTTGCCGCACGTGACCGCGGGACAGGTCGTCGCGGCCTTCACCGCCGCCTGGGGGAACGTCGCCCCCGCCACGTGGAACCGCCACCGCGCCGCCGTCCGCTCCTTCTCCACCTGGGCCGCCGCCCAGGCCCGAACCCCCGGCGCCGCGGCGACCGGCGAACGGCGGACACATGACCTGGTCGCCGCCGCCCAGGACCGGCCGCCAGGTGACCTGGCCGTCGGCGCGCAAGCAGGAAGAATCGATGACCTGGCCGCCGGGATCGAGCGGCGGCCCGAGCCCCGGGGACGTACCCGCCCCATCGACCGCCCGCGCGTCGAGGAGCTGTGGGAACGACCTGACCTCGCCCTGCGCGAGCGCACCTTGTGGATGCTGCTCTACGAGAGTGGGGCCGGTGTGGGCGCCGCGCTCGCGCTCAACGTCGAGGACCTCGATCTGGCCGGCATGCGCGCGAAGCCGACCGGCGGGTCACGCTGGATCCAGTGGCGGTCCGGCACCGCCGATCTGATCCCCCGCCTCGTCGCGGGCCGTCGCCGTGGTCCGTTGTTCCTGTCGGACCGCAGGCCCGGCCCCGGCCGTCCCCCCGCCCCCGGCGACCTGTGCCCCGAGACCGGCCGCCGCAGGCTCTCCTACGAACGGGCCGAATACCTGTTCAAACAGGCCACTGGCCACACCCTCAACCAACTACGGACCGGCGGAGACCACTTCACGCAGCTCCCTCCGGGATGACGGGGACCGTGGCGCACGGGTCCGGGGTGTGCGGGTCCGGGGCGGCGGGGGTCCGGCACCCCTGCAGGACGGCGGGGAGGAGGCGGGTCAGGTCAGGTAGTGGAAGCCCGGTTTCGGGTGCATGAGAAAGTCGTGGTGGGAGATGGTCCAGGCATAGGCGCCGGCCATGCCGAAGGCGACGATGTCACCCACGTTCACCGACGTGAGGACGCGCCGGGCGAACACGTCCTTGGGCGTGCAGAGCTGGCCGACGATCGTGACCAGCTCGTCGGTGACCCCGCGGGGCAGGGGGGAAGTACCCTGCCTGCCCCCGCTGACCGGGGTGCCGGGGATGACCCCGGGGCTCGTACAGCCCGGATGCCCCGGATGCCCCGGGTGCCCCGGATGGCTCGGACGGCTCGGACGGCCGGTCGGTAGGACGGCGAAGGGCTGATCGTGGCACTTGGCCACCGGGGTGCGCAGGTGGTGGGTGCCACCGGTGACCACGGCGAACACCTCGCCGTGGACGCGCTTCACGTCGAGCACGCGGGTGAGGTACCAGCCGCAGTAGGCGGTCAGCGCGCGGCCGGGTTCGACGCGCAGCGTCTCGCCGGGTCGCCGCAGGCCCGCGAGGTCCTGTCCGTAGGCCTCCCAGTCGAACCGCTCCTCGGGGTCGGTGTACGACACGGCCATCCCGCCGCCGAGGTTGATCTCCGCCGCCTCCAGTTCGCGGCCGAAGGACAGCACGGCCTTGGCGAGGTCGAGCAGCTCGCTGGCCTGGAGCCCGCTGGCCAGGTGAGCGTGGACGCCGCGCAGCCGTACCCGGTTCTGGCCCCGGAGGAGCTCCAGGCACTCGCTTATCCCATCGGGATCCATGCCGAACGGCGTGGCGCCGCCGCCCATCGTCAGCGACGCGCCCTCCACAGGGACGTCCAGGTTGACCCGCAGCAGCGCGTCCACCGGGCGGCCGGCGTCGATGAGGCGATCGCCCGGTGGGCGGGCGGCGTCGATGAGGCGACCGCCCCGTGGACGGCCTGCGGCGATGAGGCGGCGCAGCTCGCCGGGGCTCTCGACGTGGACGCGGTGGACGTCGAGGGCCAGCTCGGCGTCGGTCTTGCCCGGACCGCCCAGCGCGAGCCGGGCGTCCGGCAGCACCGACCGCACGTGGGCGACCTCGCCTATGGAGGACACCTCGTAGCCGTCGGCGTAGGGGGCCAGCGCGCGCAGCAGCGCGGGGTCGGGGTTGGCCTTGACCGCGTAGTACATCTCGACCCCGGGCAGCGCCCGCCGTACGGCGGACGCGTGCCTGTCCAGCGCGGACATGTCGTACACGTATGCCGGCAGCGCGTCAGCCAGCCGAAGCGCCCGCTCCCGAACCCGATCAGGAACGATCACACGCCCCCTCCCATGAAGGCGTCGCCCACAGGGACGATCATGCCGACCCTCTCGCGATGGGATTGGTCCACAGGGACGAATGCGACGTTCACGCGTGTCCTCCCGCGAAGGGGTTGGCCACAGGGACGTACCCGGCGTCGCGGTCGGCCGAGCGGGCCCATCGGGTCGACAGGTTGGCCTTGGCGGGCAGGGGGACCCCGGCCAGCAGGTCGCCCAGAGGCAGCGGCCGGCCGTTCTCGTCGGCGTACCGGGTGACCCGGGTGCGCGCGTCGGCCCACAGCTCACGCAGCAGTTCGTCTCTGCCGCAGGATGCCACCTGCTCCACGGCCGTTCCGCCAGGGAGTGTCGCCGAGCCTGCGACCGTGGCCGCGATCTCGGGGAGGTGGTTCACCATGACGCAGTAGACCACGCGGTTCCAGCCACGCGTGGCGTCATAGGTGGCGGCCCTCGCGACCGAATTGGGCAGGCCGGAGACGTCGTGCCGTCCGGCAACGAGCTTGGTGCCTTCCATATCCCGAAATATGGCTTCACCTGGCATGCCTGCGGAGTCGATGCCCACGAGCACGTTCTGAAGGTGGGGTTCCAGCACCACGCCGTGCCGGAAGTACGCGTCGAGCACCGGCAGCGCGACGTGATCGACATAGGCCCCCCACCAACCCACCGGATCCCGTCGCATGGCCCCGACCACCGCACCCCAGACGTCCCCCGTCCCGGCCCCGGAGTGGAGCGTGGCGCCCGCGACCGTTCCGCGCACGCCCCCGGCCTCGTCTTCGGAGTGGCCGCCCATGTCCCGCGTACCGTCCCCGAGTGCGGCGAGCGCGCCGGCCAGTACGGGCGTGATGCCCGGCCCCGTGACCTCCCACGGGCTGGAGCGGACGATCACCCCGAGGCCTTCGAGCAGGCGTGTGCCGAGCGACGCGGACCGGTATCCGGGCTCGGGAAGCCAGCCAGTCCCCGGAAGGCGTTCGGCGAGGTCGCCGAACACCGGCTCCAGCCGCCTGCTCAGCTCAGCCGCCGCGGCCAGCTCGTACCAGGCGTTCTTCCGCACGCAGTTCGTGATCCGCACATCGATGCTGAACTTCAGGCATTTGCCGATATGCGGCTCGTACACCGTGCGCACCGACGAGGTGGGAACCGTCGGCAGGGTGCCGTGCCCGAGGTCCACGAGCCGGCCGTCCGCGAACGGGGCGGCAAGCTCGGCGCCGAGCAGCTCAAGCTGCCACGGGTGGGCGGGCAGCAGCGTGTATCCAGGGGGCGCTTGGCCCAGTCCGTCGAGAACTCCGGGATCGCCCCCGGCCTCCACCAGGTCGTCACGTACGCCGAGCAGCCGGAGCGGGAACGCGGCGTGTGCCTCCGGCGCGTACCGCACCCATGCCGACCCGCCCCGGGACTTCGGCGAGGGATGAAACGGATGCCCGAAGACGAGCGCCTGCTCGGAGGCCAGCCACGGATCCTCCGGCGCCGCCGTGGACGCCCGCTCGCGCAGCAGGATCGCGATCGCCTCCCGGCTGCCGGCCACCTGCCCCGCGAACTCCTCGTTGTGCCCCGCGCTCGTCCCGGCCTCCTTGCAGGTCGCGTTGGTTCCGCCCTCGTCGTGCCCGGCGCCATCGCTGGTGCTGGTGCTGGTGCTGGTGCTGGTGCCGGTGTCCTGGCCGCCGCCGAGCTCGGTTTCGACGAGACGTACGAGACGGTCCACGGAGAGGGGATGCCAGCACCCGTACTCCAGGCGCTCGGCCGGGCCGTCGAAGCGGAGGGCCAGGCCACCCGAGGTGGGCACGCGGATGAGGCTCCCCGCCAGGCGCAGCAGCAGGAAAGGCGCGGTGGCCCACACCTGGCCACGCGGGCCCGCCACCTCCCGCACGCAGCAGCGCAGCAGTGCCGCCAGTGACGCCTCCTCCGCGATCCCCCGCGCGACCTCCTCCGATCCGCCCGCCGCGAGGCCGGACGAGCCGAGGCCGGAGGCCCCGTGTCCAGCCGAGCGGTGTCCGGAGGAGTCGAGGTCGGAAGAGCCGCGGGTGGGGGAGTCGAGCACGACGCCGTTCAATGGTTCGCCTCTCTGCGAGAATGGCGGCGCAGGTAGTTCGGGCCGCTGGTGCCGTAGTGCTTGTTGATGTCGGCGGCGCCGATGCGTGCCCGGTCCACCAGGGTTCCCGCGCTGACCATGGACTTGCCGACCAGCCGCGCGGCGTCCAGCGTCCGCGCGCGCAGCAGCCGGGCCATCGGATGACCACCGTGCTGAGCGAGGGCGCCTTCGAGGGCTGCCGCGACCAACTCGCCGTGGCCGGCCCCGAACGCGATCGCGGCGGCGGCCAGGTGCAGGGTGATCGTCACGAACACGTCCGCGAGGGCATGCGGGTCGTCGGTCAGCAGCCGCCGGTCGGCGAAGTCCGGCACGGCGAGGCCCGCGGCGAGCAGCCGGTCCGGCGAGGCGAGCAGCCCGTCGTTGTCCTTGACCAGCAACCGCGTCGTCCCCTCGCCGAAGACGAGGGAGAGGTTCTGCTGGTGTGCCTCCAGCGCGATGCCGTACGTGACGAACAGCCTGACATTCCACGTGAACAGCACCCGGAGGTAGCAGAGCAGCAGCGCGCTGACATCCCCGCCGTGATACCGCGCGGCCAGGTCGTCGAGCACGCGGGGCCCGGCGGTCCGGGTGGGCGACGGGGCCAGCAGGGCGGCGATCGAGACGATCTCTCCGGGCGGCAGGCGGCGGACCATCCAGCCGAGGTGCTCGTTCCCGGCGTGGGCGTAGGTCTGCTCGTCGGCGAGGAGCACGTCGAGGTCGGGTTCCCTGAGCAGCGCCTCACGCAGCAGCCGCTCCGCTCGCGCGCCGTCGCCCAGAGTGCCCGGCTTGATGGACCTGCGGTTGCGCGCTCCGAGAGTGCTGGTGGCCAGGGGCAGCTTGAGATGCGTGCGGGCGTCCACCTCGACGGTGCGCATGGACAGCGTGGGCCGCACCACCAGGTACGGCTCGTCGTGGACGACCACGCCCGGTATCTCCCGCACCGCGTCCAGAGTCAGCGGGTGTACGGGGAACGGCACGTACGAGGGGTGTACGGGGAACGGCACGTACGGAGGGTCTGCGGGGAACGGCGCGTACGAGGGGTCCGCGGCGGCCGGCCACCAGTGGGGAAGGTCTCCCGAGCGGGTGACCCGGTCGATCGGCACCGCCGCCCAGCGGAGCGCGAAGCTCGGCGCGAACTCGGGCGCGTAGGCGGTCACCTGCTCATCAGAGAGGCCGAGCCGCGACCGTGAGGTCGGGTACACCGGGTGATCGGCGAACGCCCCCAACGTCTCGTAGACAACGCTCGGAAACGCCCGAACCTCCCCACCCCCCGAACCGATCACCCCCGCGGAACTCACGAAACCCGCCGAACCTGCCTGACCCGCCGAACCCGCGAGACCCCCGTGACCGGCTGAACGGCCCGACGCGGTTCCCGGCTCGCGGCGGAGGCGACTGAGTACGTCCGCCCGGTGCGCGGCGTGCAGTTCGTACGCGCGCAGGGCCGCGCGGCACTCCTCGGTGAAGGCGGCCACCCCTCCGACGTCGGCCGGGTCGGCGATCCCGGTGAGCGTGCTCAGCACCTCGTCTAGCGTCAGTGACTCATCACCGGCGACCACGAAGTCCTGATACAACCGGCCGGGCGCCAGCCGTACCCGCCGCCCCGTGGGCAGGACGAGCTGAACACCGTCCTTGGTCCGGGTCATGCGGGCGGCCAGCCCGCCGTAGTCCTCACGGAGCAGCGCGTTCAGCACGCGAGCCGCGAGGTAGGACTCGGCGGTGTCCCCGCCGCGCCCCAGAACGGCCGAGCGGGGTGCGTCGTGTTCCACGGTCGCGGGGGTCATTCGACGACCCAGGGGGAGCGGGCCC
The DNA here is from genome assembly GCF_040649355.1 of Sphaerisporangium sp. NPDC049002. Taxonomy (NCBI): domain Bacteria; kingdom Bacillati; phylum Actinomycetota; class Actinomycetes; order Streptosporangiales; family Streptosporangiaceae; genus Sphaerisporangium; species Sphaerisporangium sp. NPDC049002. The sequence continues at coordinate 55,306 of NZ_JBEZFH010000006.1, forward strand.
GGAAGGCGTCGATCGCCCCGTTCACGGCCTGCTCGTCCGGACCGGTGGCACGGACGATGCCAAGGTAGTCGCGGTTGGTGCGGGTCAGCTCGACGGTCTCTCCCACCGGCCGCAGCGGCCGGTGGCAGAGCCGTACGCCCTGGATGGTGTCGGTCACGTCTCCGGGAGCCTCCTGGATGGTTCCGGACCGTCCGGCGATCAGGCTCACCGCCGCGCTGTGCCCGGCCGCGTGCGGGGGCGTCATGGCGGGCTCGCCCAGGTGGACGCGGAGGATCCACTCGAAGAGCGGCACCCCGAGCATCTCGGCGAGCAGGAAGTCGCATGTGTCGCCGATGACCCGGTAGTTCACCTCCACGATGCGCGGACCCCGCGCGGTGAGGACGTACTCGGTGTGACAGGCACCGAAGCCGACACCGATCGCGGTGAGAGCCCGGAGGACGTGCTCCTGCCACGCGGGGTCGGGAGGATGCCAGTCGAGCCGTTCCTCCACGAAGTGGGGCAGCGGGCCGAGGGTGGTGCGGAACCCGCCGAGCACGTGCAGGGCGCGGCCGTCGCCCAGCGTTTCGAGCGTGTGCAGCGGCCCTTCGAGGTACTCCTCGGCGACCAGCGTCGCGCCGGGCCGCCGGGAACGGATGTCCTCCACGACCCGGGCCAGTTCGCCGCCGTCCACGGCCAGGACGACGTCCTCGCTGGCGACCCCCTCGCGCGGCTTGACCACCACCGGGTACGGCAGATCGCCGGGCACCGGGTCACCGGGCGCGAGCCGTACGGACCAGACGGTCTCCACCCCGGCGGCGGCGAGCCTGTCCCGCGTGAGCGCCTTGTTCTTGGCGGTCAGGCAGGCGCACCAGTCCTTGCGGGGAAGCCCGAAATAGTCGGCCGCCAGGGCGGTCTCGGGCTGGATGTGGTCGGAGTTGGAGAAGATCGCCTCGGGCGGGTGGTGACGGGCGATCGTGTCGATCACCGAGCGGACGTCGCGGACGTCGGTCCGCAGGGCCTCCACGCCGGGGTGACGTTCGGGCTGGTCGGTGAGCAGCGTCACCTCGCATCCCAGCGCCCGGGCCGCGGGAAGGAATCCATTGGTGACCGAGTCGGTCGGATTGAGCGCGGTGAGGTACAGCCGCACGCAGGGCACCCCCGGATCAGGTAAGGCTAACCTAACTAGCGCATCCTAGCCGTATGGAGATCATCCCGCTGCCCGACATGCTAATCACCAAGAAAGTCCGTGTTGGCATGGGTTCGCTGGGCATTTCGGTCGGTTCTTCCGGGCGGGTGGGGGCGGCATAGGATGGACAGTCTGCTGGGAGGAGGCGCGCGTGGAGGAGATCTCGCAGGAGGGGCTGCTCGGACCCTTGCTTCTGGCGCGAGGAGGGGTCGACAGGTCCGCTCTTCACCGAAACGACGAGGCCTGGCTGAAGTCTGCATGGGCCGACCCAGGCACGCGTGTCCTGCTCATCAACGACGGCAACACGCTGATCCGCCGTCACAACGGCACGGCCGAGTTGGTGTTCCTGGCTCCGCATCAGGCACCGGCGGGCGAGCGCTACCTTCTCGGCGTCGACCCCCAGGGCGTCGCGTACTTCGCCGTCGCGGTCGAGGCCCCGCTGCCACTTCCGGCTCCGCTGCCGCTGCCCGGGGGCACCGAGGTGGCCGGGGCGATCCAGGACGTCCCCGACTGGGCCGATGTCGCCTCCGAAGGGCTGCGCAAGGCGGGGGCGGCGCTCGGCGACCGCGACGCCGGCCTGCTGGTCAATGCCGTCGCCCTGGAGGCGTGGCACGCCACCCACGACCACTGCCCGAGGTGCGGCACCCCGACGAACGTCGCCGCCGGCGGTCACATGCGGGTCTGTCCCGAGGACGGCAGCCAGCACTTCCCCCGCGTCGACCCCGCCGTCATCATGCTGGTCCACGACGGCCGCGACCGCTGCCTTCTCGCTCGCGGCCCGCAGTGGCCCGAGGGGCGGTTCTCGGTCCTCGCGGGGTTCGTGGAGTCCGGCGAGTCGCTGGAGCAGGCCGTCGCGCGTGAGGTGTTCGAGGAGGTGGGGGTCACCGTCACCGCCCCGCGCTACATGGGGAGCCAGCCGTGGCCCTTCCCGCGCAGCCTGATGCTCGGCTTCTTCGCGCAGGCCACCACCACGAAGATCATCTGTGACCCCGAGGAGATCGCCGAGGCGTTCTGGGTGACCCGCGCCGAGCTCGGCGCCGCCGTGGAGAACGGCGAGATCCGGCTCCCGCCCGGCGTCTCCATCGCCCGCCGCCTCATCGAGACGTGGTATGGCTCGTACCTGCCCGGCGACTGGTGAACCCCGGGCCCGCGAGCGAGTACGGGCCTTACGCGCTCGGGACATCCGTGAACGGAGAAGGTGAACCCCAGGCCCGCGAGCGGGTACGGGCCGTACGCGCTCGGGACGTCCGTGAACGGCGAACGGCGACCGGGAGACCCCGATCGCCGCTGGACCTGCCGTGGCCGCTTCAGGACTGCGCGCGCGCGAGCAGCCCCTTCAGCTTGATGACGGAGGGATTGGTGAGCGCGGTGCCGTCTTCGAGTACGACGGTGGGGACCACCTGGTTCCCGCCGTTGACGCTCATGACGAACTCCGCCGCGGCGGGGTTGGCCTCGATGTCGATCTCCTGGTAGGAGATGCCTTCCCGCGTCAGCTGGCTCTTCAGCCGTTTGCACGGACCGCACCAACTGGTGGTGTAGACCTTGAGCGCCATAGCGTGATTTATCCCTTCACGTCCTCCGATTGGCCACTAGCTGGCAACACCGTGAGGATCGCTCGTGTTCCCGGCGCTCTAGAAGACGGATCTGCGGGCGCTGACCTTGTGAAGACCGGGCAGGTGGATCGCGGCCCTCTGCTCGGCCAGGGTCTTCCGCTCGGACGACGTGTCCCGCTCGGCCGACGTGTCCCGCTGAACCGCGGTCTTGCGCGGCACCGTGGTCTTCCGCTGGATCGCGGTGTTCCGTTGCGCGGAGGCGTTCCGCTGCGTCGCGGTCTTCCGCTGCGCCGAGGTCTGCTGCTGGGCGTCCGTCCTCGGCGGCGCGGGCGGTGCCAGCTTGCCCGCGACCCACTCGGCGATGCCCGTGGCGACACCGGGCTCGCGGTAGAGCGGCGCGCTGTGGTTGATGCCCGGCACGACCCGGATGTTCATCGCCACACCCACCTGGTTGAGCTGCTCCTTCAGCAACTCGCTCTGGTAGGCGGGGACGAACTCGTCCTTGGAGTGCACGGTCAGTACGGGCGCGTCGTGCGCGCTCGCGTGCCAGGGCACCTCCATGCTGGACCAGACCTTCGCGCACGCGCCGGTCGGACGGCAGTGGCCCGCGAGCGCGATGGCGGCCTGACGGAGCTTGCGCTGCTCGAAGTCGGCCCCCTCGTCACCGTCGGAGTACGCGGTGAGCGGGGAGACCACGGGGGAGACCCCGACGACGCCGCGCAACCCCGGGATGCCGTCCTTGTACGTGCCGACGGCCGTCGCGAGGTGGCCCCCCGCGGAGAACCCGATGACGACATAGCGGTCGGGGTCGAAGGAGAACAGGTCGGCGTGCCTGCGGGCGGTGGCGATGGCCGACAGCGTGTCGGTGCGCTGCGCCGGCCACGGCGCTTCCTGCGAGAGCCGGTAGTTGATGTTGAAGACCGTGTAGCCCATCGAGGCGTACATGCGGGTGACCTCGGTCATGTACTTCTTGTCGCCGCCGCTCCACCAGCCACCGTGGATGACGAACACACCCGGCCTGCGCCCCGCGTCCGGCTGCCACCACACGTCCATGCGCTGGTGCGCCGACTGCCGCCCGTAGGAGTAGGTGCGGACCACCGTCGAGGCCAGCACGTCCTCCGAGGGAGTGGCGCTGGGGGTGGGTGTAGGTGTGGGGGTGGGGGTGGGGGACGGAGCGGTCATCGCACCGGCCGGCGACGCCACGGCGGGTGCCAGGGCCACGGCGGCGGCCAGAGCGAGCGATCCCACCGTTACCGCGCTTCTCACTGGGCTCTTTCCTTCCCCGTAATCATGACACCCCATTGTGGTGCAAAATGCCTCGGTTGTGCACGCGCGAGCGCCCCGGTGGCGGACACCCAGGTGCCTTGATGATGCCCGTACAGCACTGGGTTGTGTACATGAGAAGCCACGCGCGTGGTTCGCTGCTGGAAGGATGATGCCAGCACCCCTGTCCGCATCGCACGTTAGGAGGCCCAGTTGGAGCGCGAAGACGCCCTCGCCGGGCTCGACCCGGAGCAGCGCGAGGTGGCCGAGGCGGTGCGGGGGCCGGTCTGCGTGCTCGCCGGCGCGGGCACGGGCAAGACCCGGGCGATAACCCACCGCATCGCCCACGCCGTCCGCACGGGCGTGGTCGACGCGCAGGGCGTTCTGGCCGTGACCTTCACCACGCGTGCCGCCGGCGAGCTCAAGCACCGCCTGCGCGACCTCGGCACCCACGGTGTCCAGACGCGCACCTTCCACGCCGCCGCGCTGCGCCAGCTCACCTACTTCTGGCCCCGGGTGATCGGCGGCGATCCGCCGAAAGTGGTCGAGTCCAAGCTGCCGCTCCTGATCGACGCCTGCCGCGAGCTGCGGCGCAACCCCGACCGGGGCGAGCTCCGCGACGTGGCGAGCGAGATCGAGTGGGCCAAGGTCACCCAGGTCGGGCCGGAGGACTACCCCGGGCTCGCCGCGAAGTCCGGCCGCACGCCCCCGATCCCCCCCGAGGAGGTCGCGCGCCTGTACGAGGCGTACGAGACGCTGAGGCGCCGGCGTCACCTGGTCGACTTCGAGACCATCCTTGAGCTCACCGCCGCGGTGATGACCGAGCACGAGGAGGTCGCCTCCCAGATCCGCCGGCAATATCGCTACTTCGTGGTCGACGAGTACCAGGACGTCAACCCGCTGCAGAAGCTCCTGCTCGACACCTGGCTCGGCGGGCGTGACGACATCTGCGTCGTCGGCGACCCGAACCAGACCATCTACTCCTTCAGCGGCGCGACGCCGCGCTACCTCACCAACTTCGCCGTCGAGCACCCGTCCTCCACGGTCATCAAGCTGGTGCGCGACTACCGCTCGACTCCGCAGGTCGTCGGCCTGGCCAACAGCGTGCTCGCGAAGTCGCGCACCCCCCACCGGCTGGAGCTCGTCGCGCAGCGGCCCGACGGCCCGAGGCCGGTCTTCGCCGAGTGCGACGACGAGCCCGCAGAGGCCGAGACCGTCGCGAGGCGCGTCAAGGAGCTGATCTCCCAGGGCGTGCCCACGCGCGAGATCGCGGTGCTGTTCCGCGTCAACGCCCAGACCGAGGTGTACGAGCAGGCGTTCGCCCAAGCGGGCATTCCTTATCTCCTGCGCGGCGCCGAGAGGTTCTTCGAGCGGCCCGAGGTACGGCAGGCCGTCGTGCTGCTGAGGGGGGCCGCTCGCTCGGCCAACGACCAGGAGCCGCTCGCGCAGGCCGTCCACGGCATCCTCGCCGGCATCGGCCTCACCGCCGAGGCGCCGGGGGGCGGCACCGCGCGCGAGCGCTGGGAGTCGCTGAACGCCCTGGCGGAGCTGGCCGAGGACCTCGCGGCCGAGGGCGGCGACCTGCCGCGCTTCGTCGCCGAGCTGGAGCGCCGCGCCACCGAGCAGCACGCCCCGCCGATCGAGGGCGTGACGCTCGCCTCCCTGCACGCCGCCAAGGGTCTTGAGTGGGACGCGGTGTTCCTGGTCGGCCTCACCGACGGCATGCTCCCGATCATCTACGCCGAGACCCCTGAGCAGGTCGAGGAGGAGCGGCGCCTGCTCTACGTCGGCGTCACCCGCGCGCGCGCCCACCTCCACCTGTCATGGGCGCTCGCCCGCTCGCCGGGGGGGCGCAAGGCCCGGCGCGCGTCGCGCTTCCTGGACGGGCTCACCGGCGTCACCGCCGGCGCCGCAGGCCGTACGGGCGCTCAGGCGAGCGCCAGGCGTTCCGGGCAGTCCCGCGTCGCGACCCCGATCCAGTGCCGGGTCTGCGGCAAGACCCTGACCGTCGGCGCCGAGCAGAAGCTCGGCCGCTGCTCCTCCTGTCCCGCCGACTATGACGAGGAACTGCTCGAACGGCTTAAGCTCTGGCGTACGAACGCGGCGAAAGAGGCGAAGGTGCCCGCATACGTCGTGTTCACTGACGTTACGCTCCAGGCGATGGCCGAGCGGGTCCCCACATCCGAGGAAGGCCTGCTCTCGATCGCCGGTATCGGCCGCGTCAAGCTGGAGCGGTACGGCGAGGCCGTGCTGGAGATCTGCCGCGGAGGGGAAGTGACGTGAACGAGGCGCTCAAGGAGGTCCTCGACCTGCTCGACCTGGAGCAGATCGAGCTCGACATCTTCCGGGGGCGGAGCCCGGAGGAGCGCATCCAGAGGGTCTTCGGCGGGCAGGTGGCGGCGCAGGCACTGGTGGCGGCGGGGCGCACGGTGCCCTCCGACCGCCCGGTCCACTCGCTGCACGCGTACTTCATCAGACCCGGCGACCCGGCGATCCCCATCGTCTACAACGTCGAGCGCGTCCGCGACGGCCGGTCCTTCACGACCCGCCGGGTGGTCGCGATCCAGCACGGCAAGACCATCTTCGCGCTGTCCGCGTCCTTCCACGTCTTCGAGGAGGGCGTCAGCCACCAGGCGGCGAGTATGCCGGTCGTGCCCGAACCCGAGACCCTGCCGATCTTCCAGGACCGTATGCGCGATCTGGTGGGAGACACGGAGCCCTGGAGCGAGTGGCTGGCCAAGCCGCGCCCGGTGGACGCGCGCTACGTCACGCCGCTCACCTGGGAGGCGCACCGCGACCCCTCGCTGCGCGGCTCCGAGACGCAGGTGTGGTTCCGCTACGACGCCGACCTGCCGGACGACCCGCTCCTGCACGTCGTGCTCGCGGCCTACGCCTCCGACTACACGCTGGTCGACACCGTGCTGCTGTCGCACGGGCTGGCCTGGGGCGCCTCGAACGTCATCGGCGCCTCCCTCGACCACGCCATGTGGTTCCACCGTCCGCTCAAGGTCGACGACTGGGTCCTGTACGCGCAGGAGTCGCCGTGGTCGGGCAACGCGCGCGGCCTCGCCCAGGGGCAGATGTTCACTCCCACCGGAGAGCTTGCGGTCTCGGTCGTGCAGGAGTGCATGATTCGTGTCGCGAATCCGTGAAATCGCAGGTAGAAAATGTGTTGCCGGGCTGCGCGGTCCGCGTTTAGAGTCATGCACAAGCCGGTCGGACGATCCCCGTCCGACCCCGCACTCGATTGGGAGGTGACCACCGTGAAGACGATTCTGATCTCGAAGTTCGCCACGCCGTGGCTCGCTTCCCTGCGGAGCAGCAGCACTGTCGTTCCCGCCGCAGCCGAGCGGAGCATGAGCGCTCCGATCACGCCCACGACCCTCGGCCTCACGGCTGATGGCCCGGCGAAACTTCGGCAGGAGAAGACTGCCCGCGTCCAGGCTGCCCTGGGCTCGGCCGCCTTCGCCTACGGCGACACCGCCATGGTCACCGCGCACCCGATCGCTTTCGAGCGACAGGCCGGCGACCCGCAGACCACGAGCACCGCCAATGGTGGGGTGCAGGGTCCGCCACCCTGGAGGCAACCGGTCACAACCTGACCGGTTGATAAAGCCTCCAGGCCGCGGATCCGTACCAGGATCCGCGGCCTTCTTGTTGTCCGGCCGCCATGATCCGACCACCCAAGAGGTAAAAGACCAGATCAACAGCAGACAGAAAGGTGACGCAGATGGCGGTTTGGACGACCATGGACCTGGTCGACGAAGCCGATATCCCGTGTCGTACCGACCCCGACCTGTGGTTCGCCGAGTCCCCCGACGACGTCGAGTTCGCCAAGGCACTCTGTGGTGGGTGCCCGATCCAGAAGGCCTGCCTGGCCCGCGCGCTGGAGCGCGAGGAGCCGTGGGGCGTCTGGGGCGGGGAGCTCGTTCTCAGGGGAACCGTCGTTCCCAAGAAGAGGCCGCGTGGGCGTCCTCGCAAGACCCCGGTCGCAGCCTGAAACACCTCGTAACCCTTCTTAGCAAGCCCAAAGACTTCGAAAGGACCACTCCGATGGCCACTCTTCCTTCTTGGACCAGCGAGATGCCTTATATGCACAAAGAACTGGTTCACGACCGAATACAAACCCTTCACCGCGAGGCTGAGGAGCAACGGCTCGTCAACAAGATCGTCCGCGTGCAGAGGGCCCGCAAGCAGGCCGAACGCGCTTCCGTACGCTTGCGGCAGGCGCTCGCGCGCATGGTCTGACGCGATGACGACACGCCCGTGATCATGGCGCCGCATGCTCGTGGAACCGCCGTGACCACCGCGTGGAGATGACAATCGAAGGGGCGGATCCGGCAACCCGGATTCGCCCCTTCGCCGTGCGCTCTCCCCGATTCACCGTGCGTTCACGAAAATCCCGGCCCCCGGATCAGCGCGAGAATTCCACGCCTTCGGCCAGGCCGAAAGCGACCACGCCTTCCGGCACGGGCAAAGAACCCGAGTCCTCCGGTCAGGGCGAGGGTGGTCGCGTCTTCCGGTCAGGGCAAGGTACCCGCGTCCTCCGGTGAGGGCGCGAGCGACCTTGACCCGTCTTCCGGTACGGGCGGGCTCAGGAGGCGGCGAGGGCGGTGGGCATGCCCTCGGGGTCGTCGTCGGAGAAGCCGGGGACCCATCGGACGACCTCGTCGCGGAAGCGCGCCGTGGCGCCGAGCTGGCACAGCACACCGATGCCCGCGGCGTGGACCCGGTTGATCAGCACGTACGAGGGCGGCAGGTTGAGCTGGCGCACGACGTTCGTCGGGCGAAGATCGGTCACGGTCGCGACCTGCCGCTGGAGCCACTCCCGGCTGAAGGTGAACTCCTCCACCTGGGTCGGCTCGACGTACGGCGCGAGGAAGGCCCGCAGCGCCTCGGTGTCGACCTCGATGTGGGGACGGATGAACCCCTCGTCGCGAAGGCCCTGGACGACGGTGCTCATGTCGCCCTTGTTGAAGATGCGCGTGAGCGTGCCGAAGACCTCGGGGTAGCCGTCGGGCATGCGGTTCACCGCGCCGAAGTCGAGCACCCCGAGGCGGCCGTCGGGCAGGATGCGGAAGTTGCCGGGGTGAGGGTCGGCGTGCAGCATGCCGGCGCGGGCGGGGGAGCTGAACAGGAAACGCACGAACAGCAGCCCGGCGCGGTCGCGCTGCTCCTTGGTGCCGTCGGAGATGATTCTGGAGAGCGGTGTGCCGTCCATCCACTCGGTGACCAGGATCTGCTCGTTGGCGGCGATGACGTCCGGCACGCGGAAGTCGGGGTCGTCGTGGAACGCCATGGCGAAGCCGTGCTGGGCCTCGGCCTCCCGGAGGTAGTCGAGCTCCTCGGAGATGCGCTCTCGCAGCTCGCCCACCACGGCCTTGATGTCGAGCCCCGGCAACAGCACGCCGAAGAGCTTCCCGAGCCGTGCGAGCTGGTTGAAGTCGGCCAGCAGCGCCTTGCCCGCGCCGGGGTACTGGATCTTGACGGCGACCTCCCGGCCGTCGTGCCAGACGGCCTTGTGTACCTGGCCGATCGAGGCGGCGGCGGTGGGGGTGTCCTCGAACTCCAGAAAGTTCTCCCGCCAGTCGTCGCCGAGCTGCTCGGTGAGGACCGCGTGCACCGTGGACGCCGGCAGCGGCGGCGCCGCGTCCTGCAGCTTGGTCAGCGTCGCCCGGTAGGGCCCGGCGATCTCGGGCGGGAGCGCCGCCTCGAAGATCGACAGAGCCTGGCCGAGCTTCATCGCGCCGCCCTTGAGCTCGCCCAGGACCCGGAAGATCTGCTCGGAGGTGCGCTGCTGGATCTCCTGGGCGACGATCTCGGCGGACTTCCCACCGATCCGTTTGCCCAGCCCGAGAGCGGTGCGGCCGGCGAACCCCAAAGGGAGCGTCGCCAGCTTGGCGGAACGCGTCACGGCATGTTGGGGGAAGTCACTCACGCGACCATTGTTAGCGGACCGAACTGGTTTCGACTACAACGACATTGCGGATGAGTGCTCCACGAGCGTTTTTTCCAACGCCAATCAGGCATTACGTCAACTGTGCTATTGGTCACAATCGGCTCCAGGCCGTCGACAGAACCCAGCACATGACCGGCCGCCTGCGCCGCGACCAGCGTTGACAGCACCGTGTCGCAGGCGATCTCGCCCGCAGGGAAACCGCCGAGCCGGGCGCCGACGACCGGCCATGAGGGGTCGCGGTCGCGCCGGGTCAGGTCGAGGCACCTCAGGCATGGGGTGCGCCCGGGGAGCACCAGGGGGCCCACCGAGCCGACCCCCTCACCCGCCGTCACGAGCAGATGGGGGATGCCGAGGGTCACGAGCTCCCGGGCCACCACACCGTCGAGCGGCCCCACGGGAGCCAGGACCACCAGGTCGGGACGGCGGGCGCCATCGGTGAGGTGGGAGGCCACGCGGCCCGTCCAGGCGTTGACGCCCGGCGCCACGCGGCGCGCGACCGCCACGGCGCCGTCTTCTCTGGAGAGCCCGACCTCCGCGAAGGAGAGCCCGCCCGGGACGACGTCCTCGTGGCGGGCCGGGCCCGGGTCGACCACGCACAGGTGGCCGATGCCCGCGGCGGCGAGGAGGGCGACCATCTGGGCGCCGACCCGGCCCGCGCCGTACACCCGGAGGTAGGCCGCGCGGCGGGTCTCCAGCGCGGCCAGCCCGCCGTCGCCCGCGTCGGCGGGTGACAGGGACAGGGCGGCGAGGTCGGGCCCGAGCCGGTCGCGCTCGGAGGCGGACAACCCGCGCAGCGGCTCGGGCCGCACCGACGCGTCGTCGAGCAGCCCGCGCTCGGTCAGCAGGCGCATGACCTGGTGGACGGTGCCCTCGTCGAGATCGCCATGGGCGATGAGCTCGTCGAGCGTGCGCGTGCCGTCGAGGCTTTCTACGAACCTGCGCATGCGGGGTTCGAGATCGGTCAGCACCACGGCCCGGAGGGGATGGACGCCGAGCTGGAGGGTGCGGTCGTCACGGTCGAGGCGGCGCAGCGCGGGCTTCAGCCGGGGCCGGACGGGCTGCCGGGCGGGCCGGCGTGCGGGAGGCAGTGAAGTGGTCACGGTCGCGCAGCCTGGCACACCTCCACCCCGGGCCGAGGCCGGTTGTGCCCACCTGTGGATAACTTCGGAGGACGACGCGGCGAGCCGGGGGGAACTCGGGAGACGACGACGTGACCCGGATGACCTCCGCGAGGCGACGACGTGAACCGGATGACCTCCGCGAGACGATGATCGGAGCCGGATCGTCCTTTGAGCAGGTGACGGGAGCCGGCCGCCTCCGTCCTGCGGTCACGGATCCGGATGGGTGCGGGAGGCGGCGACAGGGGTGATGCGCCCTGGGCGAACAAGAATGGACCGGTCCCGTCTCGCAGGCCCCGTGCTCACCATCTCGTGGGGCAGGTGTGAGTCAAGTGGTTGTTGAACATTACGCGAACGCGGATTGACCAGGGAAAACGTGATTCACCCCCTGTGGAATCCCACAAGTCTCGGCTACCGTGCATATGTGCCCCCCGAGACAGTCGAGGTCCGCCGGAGTGCACGCCGACGGCGGACCGTATCCGCATACCGCGATGGCGACAAGACCATCGTGCTCCTGCCTGCCGGTTTGAGCAGTGTGGATGAGGAACAATGGGTGCGCCGCATGCTCGATCGGCTGGCGGCCAAGGAGCAGCGCAGGCGCCCGAGCGACGACGACCTGCTCGGGCGGGCCAAAGAGCTGGCCACCCGCTATCTCGACGACCAGGCGTGGCCGACCAGCGTGCGATGGGTGGACAACCAGCGGCACCGCTGGGGTTCGTGTACCCCTGACCACGGCAGCATCCGCCTCTCGACGCGCCTGCGGGGCATGCCCTCCTGGGTGGTCGACTATGTGATCATGCATGAGCTGGTGCACCTGCTGGTGCCGAGTCACGGTCCCCGCTTCTGGGCGCTGGTGGAGCGCTATCCCAAGGCCGAGCGCGCGCGTGGCTTCCTGGAGGGCTACTCCATGGCCGCCAATGGTTCTGTGGAGGAGTGTTGAGGCTCGCGGCCGTCCTGGTCACGCCCGAGATGGGCAAGGGGGCGCCGCCCGGGATCGACCCCGGCGACTTCCTGCTCGCCCTGGCTGAGGACACCTACGAGATCGTCGCCGGGCTCGACCTGGTGGAGCCGGTGATCCTCGCCGCCGGTGTGGACGGGCTGGACGACCTCGCCTGGCCGGGCACCCGCGTGTTCCCGCTCTCCGATCAGGCAGGTCCCGCCGAGGCGTTCGCCGCCCTCCGGCCGTACGGCGAGGAGGCGGTGGTGATCAGCGGTGACGCGCCCGACCTGCCCCCGCTGCTGATCGGCAAGCTCTTCCGCGAGCTGGGCCGCGCGCCCATCGCGGTCTGCCCGGCCGCCGACGGCGGCGCGGTGGCGATGGCCGCCAGGCTGCCGTACCCCGCGTGGGCCTCGGCCGGCATGGACGATCACGACGTGGTCGCACGGCTCCGCGGCCAGGCGCCCGGAAGCCGCATGGTCGCCACCGGCCCCGGCTGGCACCGCCTGCGCGGCCCCGGCGACATCGCCCGGCTGGACCCCGGCCTCGAAGGCTGGGAGAACACCCGGGCACTGCTCAGCGTGTAGCCGCCGTCAGTGCCCGGCGACCGGCAGCGACAGCCGGGTCAGCACGGCCCGGTGGTCGGTGCCCGGAATGTCGTACACCTGGTACCCCAGCACAGAGATGCGCTGGTCGGCGAGCACATGGTCGATCGTGATCATCGGGGGCACCCGCTTGTTGGCCGGCCAGGTCGGGGTCAGGCCGTTGCCGGTCGTGTCGCCCGCGTCGTGGTAACCCCGGGCGATCAGACGCCGCAGCTCGGCATGGTCGAGGCTCGCGTTGAAGTCGCCGGCCAGGATGCGGAACGGTCCAGATGCCGGTCCCGGCGGCAGCGCCCGCAGCCCCTCGGCCCACTGCGTGGCCTGACGGCCCAGCGGGGGAAGTGTGTGCACGTCGACGACCTCGACCTGCGTTCCCCCGGGCAGGCTCAGCCGGACCGCGGGCATGTTGTGGCCGATCACCTGGAACAGCCCGTCGAGACGGGTGACCGGATGGCTGGAGTAGACGCCGCTTCCCGCCGCGCTCCACTCGTCCTGCAGGACGCGGTAGGGCATCAGCTCCTTCAGCCCCGCCGCGTCGAGATCGGCCACGGCCGCCGGAGTGAGCTCCTGGGTGTTGAGGATGTCGGGCCGGTGCCGGCGGACCAGGTCGACCACGGTCTCCGCGTCACCGCGTCCGAAGAAGAGGTTCGTCGTGAGCACCGTGAACGGCCGGCCTGAAGCGGCCTGGGCGTCCCCGAAGGCGCGGGGGAGCACGCTGAACCCCAGCGCCACGGACGTGGCGACGGAGACGGCGGTCACGGCCTTCTTCTTGGACAGGACCGAGAGCAGCACCGGCAGCAGTGAGCCCGCCGCGGCGTACGGCGTGGCCGTCATGATCTGCTCGGAGAACGACCCGCGCTCGAAGCCGCCCACCCGGGTGACGGCCCAGGCGGCGAACGGCGTCACCGCGAGCCAGGCCAGTGTGCCCGGCACGCGCAGTCGGAGCCGTCGGCGGCCAGGGGTCACTATCACGCCGCCCACCTGTGTCTCGGCCGTGGCTTTCACCCATCTCAAGGTTCGGCTCGGTGTTCCGATCACGACCCTATCGAGCGGATGTAGGAACCGCGTGAAGAAGCCGGGACGACAGGGGGCGTGTCAAGGGGAGGAGCGATACCCGGGCTCAGACCCGTCAGGACAGCACGAGCGCCCTCGCCCGGCGGGCGAGCCTGCGTGTCGCCTCATCCGTCGGCTCGGGGATGTCGTCGACCGGGACCCACCGCAGCTCCAGCGACTCGTCGCTGATCACGTACTCGGCTCCCGGCGGCGCCACCGCGCCGTACTCGATGTCGAGGTGCCAGGAGTGCGGCGGATGGCACCACACCCGATGGCGGTCGAGCGCGAGCGGCCCCGGCAGCAGCCGGAGCCCGGGGATGCCGGACTCCTCGGTCGCCTCGCGCAGCGCGGCGGCTTCGAGCGACGCGTCGGACACCTCGCAGTGCCCGCCCATGGGCAGCCACATCTGGGCCTTCGAATGCAGGGTCAGCAGCACCTTGGCGCCGTCGTGGGACAGCACCGCCGTGGTGGCCGTGAGGTGGCCCGCCGCGCACGAACGCCACATGGCGTCGTCGTGGGCGTGCAGGTGATCCACGAACTCCTTGCGGAGCAGTTCCTCGGCGGGGGTCGGCGCCGTCCACAGGCTCAGCGCGGCTCGTGCCTCGTCGCGCAGCGTCATTCGCCGCCGGGCTCCTTCGTGCCCGGTTCCCCGGGGCCGGGCGGGGTGCCGGTGTCGCCGGGCTTCTCCGGAGATCCGCCCTCACGTCCTCCCTGGTCCTCGAACGAGGAGAGGTCGAACCTCGCCTCGCCCCGGACGAAGGCCTGGGGGTCGTCGAGGTCACCGGCGGTCGGCATGAGGTCGGGGTGGGACCACACCGCGTCGCGCCCGTCGACGCCGCGGTCGGCGGCGAGGGCCTGCCACAGCGCGGCGGCCTCCCGCAGGCGACGCGGACGGAGCTCCAGCCCCACGAGCGTGGCGAAGGTGCGCTCCGCCGGCCCTCCGGTCGCGCGGCGCCGCCGCACGGTCTCGGACAGAGCGGCCGAGGAGGGCAGCTTGCCCTCCGCCGCGGAGTCCACCACCGTGCCGACCCAGCCCTCGACCAGGGCGAGGATGGTCTCCAGCCGTACGAGCGCGATCTTCTGGCGCTCGGTCTCCTCGGGCTTGAGCAGCGCCCCGCCGCTCAGAGCCTCCTGGATCTGCTCGGGGTTGTTGATGTCGAGCCCGCGGATCTGCTCCTCCAGGGCGGAGGTGTCCACGGTGATGCCCTTGGCGTACTCCTCGACGGCGCCGAAGAGCTGGGTGCGCAGCCACGGGACGTGCTGGAAGAGGCGGTGGTGCGCGGCCTCCCGCAGCGCCAGGTACAGGCGGATCTCCTCGGCGGGGATCTCCAGGCCGTGGCTGAACGCGGCGATGCCGCCGGGCAGCAGCGCCGCGGTCTCCGACAGCGGCAGCCCGATGTCGGAGGAGCCGATCACCTCGGGGGCCAGCGTGCCGAGGGCCTGGCCGATCTGGGTGCCGACCATCATGCCGCCCATCTGGCGCATCATGCCCATCAGCGGCCCGAGTTGCGCGGCCATCGCCTGGGCCTCGCCGCCGAGACCCGCGCCGCCCAGGACGCCGCCCATGGTCTCGACCATGCGCTCGGCGATCGGGTCGCAGAGGCGCTTCCAGACCGGGACGGTCTTCTCGATCCACTCCGAACGGCTCCACGCCTCCGGATTGGTCAGGCCGCTCGGCAGATCGGTGACCTCGTTCAGCCAGAGGTCGGCGAGGCGGAGCGCGTCGACGATCTGGCGGCGCTCGCCTTCCATGACGCTCGGATCGCCTTCGGCGACCACGGCGTGGCGCGCGATGTTCTTGGCCATATCCCAATTGACGGGCCCAGAGCCCGCTGGGGCCGAGAGCATGTCGGCGAACTGGCGCATGGCCGCGGCCATCTGCTCCGGGTCGCCGAACATCGCGAACGGATTCTCGTTGGGGTCGTTTTCGCGACCTGGCAGGTCAGTCACCGCTCTACCTCGTGCAGGATGGAGGAGTCCACATCCGCCACGTTATCCGTCGTAGGGCGGATCAGTGCAAAGTGAGGACCTCGTGCCTACCTCGAAACGCCTCCGGCCACCGGTCGTCGCCGTCACCGGCGCGGCCACAGGGCTGGGCAGGGAGTTCCTCTCCCGGGTCGCCTCGTCTGCGGATTTCCGCCGCGTGGTGGCGATAGACGACCAGCGAGGCGACGTCCCGAACGTCACCTGGCGGGTTCTCGACGTCCGAGATCCGCTCTTGGCGAACCGGATCTCCGACGTCGACGTCCTGGTCCATCTCGCCTCCGACTACCGGCTCGACGCGGACCCGGCCGAGCGCCGCGCCTACAACCTCAGGGCGGCGCAGACCGTGCTCACGGCCTCGGCCGCCGCGCGGGTGCGGCGGGTGGTCCTGGTGACGAGCGCGATGGTCTACGGGGCGGTGCCGGACAACCCGGTTCCGCTGCCCGAGGACGCGCCGGTGGCCGCCGAGCCCGACTCCGGCGTGGTCGGCGACCACCTGGAGATCGAGGCCCTGGTGCGGCGCTGCCTTCGCAGTCATCCCGGCCTGGAGGTGACCGTGCTGCGGCCGGCCGCCGTTGTGGGGCCGGGCATGGACACGGTGGTCACGCGCCACTTCGAGGCTCCGCGCCTGCTCACCGTCAAGGGCTCGGCTCCGCACTGGCAGTTCTGCCACGTGGACGACCTGGTGTCGGCCCTTGAGCTGGCGGCGCTCGGCCTGGTCTCCGGGGTCGTCACCGTCGGCAGCGACGGATGGCTGGAAATGGAGCAGGTCGAGGAGCTGTCCGGCCTGCGGCGCTTCGAGCTGCCCGCCGGGCTGACCTTCGGCACCGCGCAGCGGCTGCACCGCCTCGGCATCACGCCGGCCCCCGCCACCGACCTGCACTATGTCGTCTACCCCTGGGTGGTCGACTGCGCCTCCCTGCGTGCCGCCGGGTGGAAGCCCGCCTGGACGAACGAGGCCGCGCTCCAGCAGCTTCTGGATCTCCGCGAGGGCAAGCACGCGGTCGTCGGCCGCCGCCTTTCCGGCAAGGAGGCCACGCTCACCGCCGCCGGCGCCACCGTCGCCGTGATCGGCACCGCCGCGATCGTCCGCAGAGCACGCCGCAAGCGGCGGATCTAGGCGGAACCAGGCGGAACCAGGCGGATCTAGAGGGATCGCAGCGGATCTAGGAGGAGTTCTGGGGTCCCCCGCCGGACCTGCGGGTGTACGGGTCCGGCAGCGGATCCGGGCACCCCTATGGGCATGGAGATCTCCGGCCACGTCCGGGCCGCGGAGTACCCTCATGGCGTGGACGTCATCCGATTGCTGGGCATTCGCGACACCCCGCTCTCCGTGGACGAGGTCCTCGGTGCCGTCGGCGACCATGCGGCGGGCGGTACGACCATCTTCGTCGGCACCGTGCGAAGCCAGGACCACGGCAAGCCCGTCACCCTGCTCTCGTACTCCGCGCACCCGAGCGCGGAGGCCGAGCTGCGCCGCGTCGCCGAGAAGGTCGCCGCCGACTTCCCCCTGACCGCGCTCGCGGCCGTCCACCGGGTCGGCGATCTGGAGCTGGGCGACACGGCGGTGATCGTCGCCGTGGCGGCCGCCCATCGGGGCGAGGCGTTCGAGGCCTCCCGGCGCCTGATCGACGACCTCAAGCGGGAAGTGCCCATCTGGAAGCACCAGGTCTTCGCCGACGGCTCCGCCGAATGGGTCGGCGCCTGCGGCTGACCAGGGGGTTCACCGAACCTGAGGCTGTGATTGACCTGGATGTCCGCCCTGTGTGTGTCCGCGTAACCGTCGTCCCGGCGAGCGCATAGAGTTGCCCCCATGTCCCGACGACGTCTGACGTTGATGGTTGCGGGCGTGCTCACGCTCGTGCTCGGCGGCGCCGGCGCGCTGCTGCCCGTGCCGTACGTCGCCCTGAGCCCCGGTCCGACGGAGAACACTCTGGGCGACGTCAAGGGCAAGCCGGTCATCAGCATCTCGGGGCACCAGACCTATCCCACCTCAGGCAAGCTGAGCCTGGTCACCGTGGCATACCAGGGCGGGCCCGAGGCCCACATCGACCTGCTCACCGCGCTGCGCGGCTGGATGGACCCCACCGTCGCCGTCGTGCCCGAAGAGACGATCTTCCCCAAGGCCGTGTCGGTGAAAGAGGTCGAGGAGCAGAACACCCAGGAGATGAGCAGCTCCCAGCAGGACGCGACCGCCGCGGCGCTGAACGAGCTGAAGATCCCCATCAAGGTCATCGTGGCCGTGGCCTCCACGCAGAAGGGCAAGCCCGCCGACGGCAAGCTGCTGCGCAACGACGAGATCACCGCCGTCGACGGCGCGCCGGTCCGCACGGTGGACGAGGTCGCGGCCGGCGTGCGCAAGCACAAGGCCGGCGAGCAGGTCGAGTTCAGCGTCGTGCGCGACGGCAAGCCCATGACCCTCAAGATCGGCACGGTGGCGGGCGCCAACGGCTCCATCGTCGGCATGATCATGGGCACCCAGTTCAAGTTCCCGTTCACCGTGAACGTCAACGTCGGTGACGTCGGCGGCCCGAGCGCCGGCCTGATGTTCTCCCTGGGCATCTACGACAAGCTCACCCCCGGCCCGCTCACGGGCGGCTCGTCGATCGCCGGCACCGGCACGATCACTCCCGACGGCAAGGTCGGCCCGATCGGCGGCATCCAGCAGAAGATGGTCGGCGCGCGCGACGCGGGGGCCACGATCTTCCTGACCCCCGCCGACAACTGCGACGACGCCGTCCAGGCGGTCCCGAAGGGCCTTCGTCTCGTGAAGGTGAGCACGATGCACGAGGCCGTCAAGGCGATCGACGCGCTGCGCACGGGGTCCGGGCAAGTGGCGAGTTGTCCGGCCAGGTGACCTCACCCGGCCGGTCGGGCCCGCGTGAACCTTCGGGGTTTCGCGGCCCGTCCCGCGTGCCCGGCCCGCCGGCGGGGAACCCGCCGGGTGCCCGGGGCGTTGGGCCACCTGTACGCGCACGTCCTATCCGGTGGCGTCGCGCGTGCTCCGAGCCGTGCCCGACCTCACGCGGCGCGTGGGCCGGCCGGGCGCGGGAAGGCCGCAAGTTGTGGCCCGACCGTGCCCGTGGCTTGGAAGGTGACCGCTTCACTACCGGTGTAGGTTGCCAGACACGGACCGTTACTCGTGAAATCTAGGGGTGGGCCTTGACCTTCCGGAACCCCGGCGCGGGTCGGGCGATGCGTATGCCCCGCCGGCCGCGGCTTCTCGTTCCCGTCGCGATCACTCTGGTCGCGATCGTCATCTTGTTCTTCGTGTTCGCCGGTATCTTCACCGACTGGCTGTGGTTCGACTCGGTCGGCTACACCTCGGTCTTCTCGACCATGCTCGTCACCCAGCTGCTGCTGTTCGTGTTCGGCGCGCTGCTGATGGGCGGCGTGGTCGGCGGCAACATGATCATCGCCTACCGCGCCCGTCCCCTGTTCGGGATCGGCATGTTCGGCGGCGCCTCCCAGGGGGCCGACCGCTACCGCGCGGCGATCGACCCGCACCGGAAGATGGTCTTTCTGGTCGGGCTGGCGGTGCTGGGCCTGTTCACCGGCTCCTCCACCGCGGGCCAGTGGAAGACCTGGCTGCTCTTCATCAACGGGTCGTCCTTCGGCAAGTCCGATCCGATGTTCCACATGGACATCTCGTTCTTCATGTTCACCTTCCCGTTCATCCGGATGGTGCTGAACTTCCTGTTCACCGCGGTGATCATCTCGATCGTCGCGGCGGCGATCGTCCACTACCTGTACGGGGGCTTCCGGCTGCAGTCGCCGGGCCTGCACGCCACGCGTGCCGCCCGGGTCCACCTGTCGGTGCTGGTGGGCCTGTTCGTGCTGCTCAAGGCCGTCGCGTACTTCACCGACCGTTATGGCCTGGTCTTCTCCGACCGGGGCAAGGTCTTCGGCGCCTCCTACACAGACGTCCACGCCGTGCTGCCCGCCAAGAGCATCCTGGCGATCATCGCGCTGATCTGTGCCGCGCTCTTCTTCGCCGGCATCGTACGGTCCGGCGGCATGCTCCCCGGAGTCGGCTTCGGGCTCCTCGTGCTCTCGGCCGTCCTGGTCGGCACCGTCTACCCGGCGCTGGTCGAGCAGTTCCAGGTCAAGCCGAACCAGCAGAGCAAAGAGCAGGACTACATCCAGCGCAACATCACGGCGACCAGAGACGCCTACGGGGTCTCGTCCACCGAGGTCACCCCTTACAGCGCCAAGACGCAGGGCACTCAGCAGGAGCTCCAGAGCGAGGTCTCGACGATCCCCGGCGTGCGCCTGCTCGACCCGAGCGTGCTCTCCCCGACCTTCGAGCAGCTCCAGCAGATCAAGGGTTACTACCAGTTCCCCGACCAGCTCGACGTCGACCGCTACAAGATCGACGGAGTGTCGCGCGACACGGTGGTGGCGGTCCGTGAAGTCGGCAAGGCTCCGGACAGCAACTGGATCAACGACCATCTGGTCTACACCCACGGCTTCGGGTTCGTCGCCGGCCCGGGAAGCAAGACCGACCCCCAGGGCAAGCCCGACTTCATCGTGAAGGACATCCCGCCCACCAAGGGGCTGGGCGACTTCGAGCCGCGCATCTACTTCGGTGAGAACTCCCCCGAGTACTCCATCGTCGGCGGCGGCGCCAAGCCCATCGAGCTCGACTTCCCCGAGCAGAGCAACAACGGGCAGGGCAGCGGCCAGGAGAACTTCACCTACACCGGCAAGGGCGGCGTTCCCATCGGGAACTTCCTCACCCGCCTGCTGTACGCGAGCAAGTACGGCGAGACCAACCTGCTGCTGTCGTCCGACATCAACAGCAAGTCGCGCATCCTGTACAACCGCGACCCGCGCGACCGGATCCAGCAGGTCGCCCCGTTCCTGACGCTCGACGGCGACCCCTACCCCGCGATCGTGGGCGGGCGCATCCTGTGGATCGTCGACGGCTACACGATGTCCGAGGACTACCCCTACTCCGAGCGTCGCAGCTTCGGTGACATGACCAGGGACACCTCGACCGAGAGGCTCCTGACCGCCCCGCAGCCGCGCGACCACATCAACTACATCCGCAACTCGGTCAAGGCGACGGTGGACGCCTATGACGGCACCGTCTCGCTGTACGCCTGGGACGAGAAGGACCCGCTGCTCCAGACCTGGGAGAAGGCCTTCGGCGGCGTCATCCAGCCGAAGTCCAAGATCTCGACCGAGCTCATGGAGCACCTGCGCTACCCCGAAGACCTGTTCAAGGTGCAGCGCGACATCCTCGGCAACTACCACGTCACCGACTCGAACGCGTTCTACGGCGGCCAGGACTTCTGGAAGGTGCCCGAGGACCCGGCGAGCTCGAAGACCAAGCAGCCCCCGTACTACGTGACGCTCAGGATGCCGAACGAGGCGGAGCCGCGCTTCTCGCTCACCACGACCATGGTGCCGAACAACCGGGACAACCTGGCGGCCTTCATGGCGGTGGACGCCACCGGCGACTCGGCCACGAAGATCAAGATCCTTCAGCTACCGAGCGACACGACCATCCCCGGTCCCAAACAGGCGCAGAACACCTTCGACACGAAGGCCGCCAGCGTCCTGAACGACCTGCGGATCGGCGGCACGACGGAGACCTTGAACGGCAACCTGCTGACCCTGCCGTTCGGCGGCGGCCTGCTGTACGTCGAGCCGGTCTACGTCCAGCCGAAGGTGCAGAACTCCGCGCGCTATCCCACCCTGGCGCGGGTGCTGGTCATGTTCGGGTCCGACGTGGGCATCGGAACCACGCTCGCGGACGCGCTGAACCAGGTGTTCGGCCAGGGCCAGCAACTGCCGTCCACCCCGACGACGCCGCTGACGCCGAGCCAGCCGAACACCTCCACCGTGACGCCCGATCTCACCAAGGCCTTCGACAGCGCCCAGAAGGCGTACGAGGACGGGCAGAAGGCGATCAAGAACGGTGACTTCGCGGCGTACGGCGAGGCGCAGAAGCGGCTCGCCCAGGCGCTGAAGGACCTGGAGTCGGCGCTGGGCAAGCAGAAGCCCAGCCCGTCGGCCACGCCCTCGGCGACGCCCACCAGGGCGCCGGCGGCGGCCGCCACCGCGACGCCCACGGCGAGCCCCACTCCAACGCCGACGCCCAGCTCGTAGGCGTGTTCCGGGGCGGGTACGGCCGGCGACGGCCGCGCCCGCCCCGGAACGGCGAGGACCATACGATTTGCCAGTGCCCCAAAGGGCCGATAGTCTTTAAATGCAAGCCGACGCGGGGTGGAGCAGCTCGGTAGCTCGCTGGGCTCATAACCCAGAGGTCGTAGGTTCAAATCCTACCCCCGCTACCAATGAGGGCCCGGGATCCAATGGATCCCGGGCCCTCACGCATGTCCGGGTCGGATTGTCTCCCGATGTCGCTCGGCTCTCCTCGGCGTTGTCCCGCCGCGATATCGTCGTACGGACGCAAATGCCTCGTTGAGAAAGGAATGGGTCCGCGTATCGCGCGAAAACAGGGCACGGGCACTACGGGGTGGCGAGGAGTCGCGCGTGCGCGCAACCTATGACGTGACCATTGCCGGTGGGGGGATCGTTGGTTGCGCCATCGCCCATCGGCTCAGCGCCGAAGGCCGCACAGTTGTGCTCGTCGATGGAGGTGCCAGGCTCGGCAGCGGGGCTTCCTCGGCGGCGATGGGCGGCATCATCACCGAGACCGACGAACTGTGCCTGGGCCCATTGCGCGAGCTCGTCAAACGCAGCCGAGATCTGTATCCCGTGTGGCTGGAAACCATTATCGGCCTGTCGGGAATACAGGTTCCATTGCTTTCCACCGGCGCTCTGCAAATCGCGCTGGACGACGAGGAGATGGCCAGGCTCCAGGAAAGCGTCCTGCCCCGCTGGCGCGCCATCGAAGCGAAGGTCGAGCCCCTGTCGAGGCACGAGGTGCTCCGGGTCGAGCCGCTCATCAGCCAGGAGGTCCGGGGCGGATTCCACCTGCCGACCGAGCTGGCTCTGGAGCCGCCGCGGCTGATGTCCGCGCTCTCGGCCGTCCTCTGGCGGGACCCGGCGGTCCGGATCGAGTCGCGCTCGTGGGTCGAGCGCGTGGACGTCCACGCGGGCGGCGTGGCCGTGACCCTCGGAGACGGCGCCCGCGTCGAGTCCGGCCACCTCGTCGTGGCCGGCGGCCACCTCAGCGGGTCCCTGGTCCCGGACCACGCGAACCTGCTGCTCCCGATCAAGGGGGAGGCGATGGAGGTGGTGGCTCCCGGCGCGCGTGGCTACCCCATGCGCCATCACGTCTACGCCTGCGTCGAGGGGCGCGACATCTACGTCGTCCCGAGGATCGACGGACGGCTCGCGGTCGGGGTCACCTACGAGCGGGGCCGATCGGACACGGCGCCCACGCCGGGGAACCTCGCGGTCATGCGGCGCGGGCTGGCCGTCCTCGCCCCGGAGGCCGCCACCTGGAGGCACGGCCGGCACTGGGCGGGCGTACGACCGGGGAGCCTGGACGGCATCCCGCTCATCGGTCACGTCGAGCCCCACGGCCGGGTGATCCTCGCCACGGGGCACGTCGGGCTCGGCATCACGCTCGCGCCCGTCAGCGCCGAGCTCGTCGGCGCGCTGCTCGACCGCGGCCGTACCGCCGACGCGGCCACGCGCGCGCTGCTCGGGCTGTGCGATCCGGCGAGGTTCAGTCCAGCGGTCGCGCCAGCGCCCACAGATGGGTGAACCTCTCCGACAGGGTCCTCACCTGCACGGGGTCGAGGACGAGCTGCGTGTTCTTGATCATGTAGATGCCCTCGCCCACGCTCGGCCCGAGGGTCGTCTCGTAGCTGACCACCCCGTCGAACACGATGAAGTCCGACAGCCAGCCGCGCAGGGTGGTCGGGATCGTCGACGGGTCGAGCACCCGCACCTCGATGTTCACCTCCGCCTGCCAGGTGTAGACGCGCCTGAACAGCTCCTCGTCGGGCCGGTCGGAACGATCTAGGACGAAGATACGCCGGACCCGGACGCCCTTGTCCGCGCGGTCACGCTGGTTCTCCAGGTATCGCATGCCGAGGTCGGTCGTCCAGAAGCCGCCCTCGATGTCCCAGGCTCCGGCGTCGACCATCGGGATGCTGATCGCGTCTATCGACGCGCTCGCGTGCTTCGACAGGCCGAGCAGCCAGTCGCGGTCCTCGCCCTCCTGGGTCACGATGCCCTCGCTGAGCTCGCGCAGGAAGTGGGTCATCCGGGCGATCTCCGACTGCGCCAGGTCCTGGATCAGCTTCGGCAGGTCGGTGCTCAGCGCGGTGGCGTTGCGCACGAACTGGGTGATCACATCGGTCTGCAGGGCGGACGTCTCGGCCAGGCCGAACAGCTCCGTCGCCTCGTTGATCCGGTTGAAGCCGCTGTCGACCAGCAGGTGCAGCGCGCTGTGATGCACGCGCTGGTCCCGCAGGACGGCCTGCAACTGCCTGTCGACGTCCACGAGGAACTGCACCACGAACACCGCTCCGCCGATGAAGACCGACAGGGTCACGCTGGACAGGACATCGGCCTCGGCCACGAGCACATTGGTCAGCACGAAAGACGACCCGCCGATCAGGAGGGTCACCAGGATCTTACGTACCGTCTGGGGGAGTAACTCGGCTCGAGATGGGGTCGCCATCTGCTTCTCGCCTGCTCTCTGCCATCACGCTTAGAAGAGATAAGGTGTTGACCGCGACCTGGTCGCGGATTCTTTCTACAGACGATTTCCATTGCCGGGAGAAACCCGGGTGCCTTTCCAGCTCCTCCCACAAAGGCTGGAAGGAGTCGTCCATACGGGCTCCCGGCATCCACAGGTGCAGCAGATGGTCGATCGCGGGCGACAGCTTCGCGGCGATCTGCGTGGGGGCCGCGGTCCCGATGAGAGCCCGTTCGATGAGCGTCTGCAGCGTTGTCAGAAGCCAGTCGTGAAGGGCCAGGTCCTCGCAGAAGGCGACGATCCGCGTATCCGGCTCCCCGGTGAGGCGCAGCGTGCGGAGCATGCCGTTCCAGAGGGTGAGCCGTACGGGCGGGAGGCCCTCCTCCTCTTCCGCCTTCCCCCGCTCCATCACCCATCGCAGCCGGGTGCGGGTCGTCTTGAACGGCGTCTTCCGGTCCAGCCGCGGAGAATCCTGGACGCGGTTCATCAGCCGCCCGCTTATCGCCCCGAAATCGAGTATGTCCAGCGCGAGTTCCGACGCCATGAAACCGTCGGCCATGTCACGCCAGCGTGGCCTGCCCTGCACCTCGACCTGCCCCGGGCGCGCCAGGTAGTGCGACCAGGGCATCCGGTAGTCGCGTTCCGCCCGCACGATGACGGCGTAGGACGAGCCCTGCAGGATCCGTCCTCCGGTGATGGCGGCGCGGTGGGTCACCGTACCGGTCGCCCTGATGCGCGCACCCGACAGGCTCGGGAGGCGGCAGTCGACCCCGGCGAGGACCTCGGGGGAGATCGCGTGGGGCAAGGGGCGCAGCGAGGTACGAACCTGCTCACCTGAGACGAGACAGAGAGCTTCCCGGCACTGGGCGTCGGAGAGCTCTCCCCGGTTGCGCAGGAGCCCGGTGTGCACTTCCCCCACTATCAACATGTGGCCTCCAGGCCGGTCCCTCGCAGGCGGCCGGTCCCTACAGGAAGACGTAGGAGACGCGGTCGACGACTTCGTCCTCAAGCCGCAGGCCCTCGCCGCGCGCGCGGCCGGCCACCTGCGAGAGCACCACCGGATCGGCCGCCACCTGGCCGAGGATCGTCCGTACGGCCAGCTCGACGGGAAGGAACCGCGAGGACAGGACCGACGCGGTGCGGTAGGCGGCGAACGGCGGGGCCCCGGGGTTGAGCTGCACGAAGGGCGGAAGCGCGTCCCAGTCGCCGGGGAACCCCTCCTCCACGCGGGACATGGTCACCACCGGCCTGCCGTGGTGCCGGAGCAGGCCGAGGCGCATCAACTGCCAGACGGCGGCGAGGTAGGGGCAGGACCACACCCGCGTACCGCGGGGCTCGTCCCAGAGCTCCACGTCGATGAAGATCGAGTGCCGCCGGGCGGCGTTCTGCTCGGGAGGCCGCCAGCCGGACTCGGTGCCCATGGCCTCGGACTCGGCTCCGTCCGCTTCTCGCCGGCCGTTGCAGAGCCAGCCGCTCTTGGTCAGCGGCGGGCGCGACCCGTTCGACCCCGGGGCCGGGTCGTCGACGATCCGGTCGAGGACCAACCGGGCCACGTCCACGGTGCCCGAGTGGGCGCAGGCCGACTCCCGGGCCAGGTAGTCGATCACCAGCCCGGCCTCAGCCGCCGCCTCGATCACCATGGGCACGACCTCGGCCGGAGTGCTGAAACGGCTGAAGTAGTCGTCGATGAGGAAGCACGTGCTCACCCGCGCCTTCGGGTGGAGCGTCCTGCGCAGGGTCTCGAACCAGGGCGCGACCAGGCGGAACTGCTCACGGATGCGCTCGGGGCCGACGGCGAAGTCCTCCATGTACAGGTGGCCGAGCTCGACGGAGACGTGGGACAGGGGAGTCGACTCGATTCGGCGCTCCGCGGTGTCCTCGGTGAAGACGGCTTTCACAGTCCCTCCCATGCGTGCACGTCGAAGATCTTCGTGGCCAGGTCGTCGAACGCCTTGATCGTGTTCTCGTTGGCGATGCGGCTCGCGTAGACGTCCTCGTCGACGATGAGCTGTTCCCTCCACTGCAGCACCGGGTCAAGCGGCACCTTCCCGAGCATCGCCGTACGGCCGACCCGGTGGCGCCTCGCCAGCTCGTGCAGGTCGCGGTTGCACTCGTCGAGCCAGGCGAGCTGCGTGGAACGCAGGGCCGAGAGCTCAGGCGCGCTCGGCTCGACGACGGCCGTGCGGACGAAGCGGATCTGCTCGGCGAGGGCCCTCTTGTCGTGCCCGTGGGCGGCGCCGACCTCCAGCAGGCCCCGCTTGTCGTACACGAGCCCGGACGCCGCGATGATGTGCTGGCGGGTCCACCGGTGGTAGACGAGCCACCGGAAGGGGACGGCCGCGAGCTCGGGGTGCGCGGTGGCGGCCAGGACCATGTCGGCGGCGTACGAGCGTCCGGCGCTGAGGTCGATCAGGCAGAGGTCGAACTCTTCCTGCAGGAGGAGGAAGAGCCGTACGCACTGCTGGACGATCCCCGTCGTGGTGCGGAACTCGCCGCCGCTCGAATCGCCGGGAAACAGGACGAGCTGCCCGGCACCGGGCGGCTTGCCGCGCAGCGCGCCGCGGTCGGACTCGGCCCAGATATCGATGCGGTACGGCTCCTGGACCTTCTCCTGAAGGTAGGAGTGCATGCCGCCGCGGTCGGTGCCGCGCTCCGCCGTGCTCACGTTGAAGATGGCGCCGGCCGTCGGGGAGCCGAAGTCGAAGTCCAGATAGCAGACGTCGTTGCCGTCGAGCGCACGGCGGTACACGATGTTGCTGCTCGTCACGGAACGGCCGGTGCCGCCCTTGTCGCTGATCGCGAAAACCAGCATCGTCAGCCTCCCTCCGTGGCGTTCTCCCGGGCGAGGGCCAGCAGTTCGAGATCGCGGAGGCACTCGCTGACGAGGGCGATGGCGCTCCCCGGCCGCGAACGGATGATCACCCGCGCTCGCCCGAGGTTGGCCTCGATGCTTCGCAGCTTCGGCTGGAGCGCCTGCCTGGAGCCGGCCACCCAGATGAGCTGCTCCTGGTCGTACAGATGCTCGGCCTCGCTGAGCATCTCGTTGGCGATGTCGGCGAGCAGCGGGCTGCGGATGGGCTGAGTCTCGATGGTCTTGGCCGCCGAGACCAGGAACTCCACCGCGCGTTCTGTGAAGTACCAGGACGGCAGGTCGGTGACCGGTTCGAGGTCGGTGAAGACCCTGGACGGCTGGTCCCACAGACCCGTGGCCGGGCCCTTGGTGTAGCGGCGGTGGGAGATGTGGTCCCAGATCTCGTCCGCGAGGGACAACAGCCGCTCGCGCATCTGGGTGCTGCGGGCGATGGACGCCACGCCCATGGTCCGCTTCAGCAGCGTGATGGAGAAGTCCGAGATGAGCCAGTGCATCGGCGGGCCCAGGGCGTCGCTGCCGTCGAGCTGGTAGACCACGCCCGGCGAGTGCATCCTCACCGGGGGGTCGTCCCTGGTGGCCCGGCGGGTGATGCGGGCTCTCATGGCCAGCTCGTCGAGGATTCCGGCGACGCGGCTGAGGACCGTGTCGGTCGCGCGGGTGCTCAGAAGGTTCTCGACCACCATGGCGGTGACCAGGAGGGAGAAGTAGTCGGACTCGACGTCGTCGGTCGTGCGCCAGGGGATGTCCTCCAGCGGCCAGCGCCCACGTCCGTACATGGCGACGCGTGCCCAGTAGGCCTGGGTGAGGTCCCAGCGCCGCTGCAGGGCGTTGGCGAGCTGCTGCTGCTCGTCGTCGAGCAGGCCGAGGACGCGTGTGCGCTCCGAGAACAGGTCGGTGATGGTCGTCAGCGCGATGACGGTGAAGTAGAGGAACGGCAGGTTGGGCGCGATGCCGTTCGGCTGCGGGCCCACGTCCAGGTCCGTCTCGACCTCCGGGGCGTCCTGGACGATGCCCCAGCTCCAGCCACACTCGAAGATGAGGTTGTGGTTGTCGAGGTCGACCTGCCCGGATCCGATGGTGAGGTCACGCAGGCCGGCCCGTACGCCCGTGAGCTGCTTCTGCAACTCCTCGACGACCCGGCGCTCCGGGAGGTTCTCCTGGTTGACCGAGCGGATGAGCGCCTTGCCCTGGGGTGAAGCCGGGTCGAACACATTGATCGTGAAGCTGCGCAGAAGGTTGACCATGGCCGCCGACAGCCGCTTGCCGGCGCGCGTCTCCACGTCGGCGATCTCCTTGAGGAGATCCTCACGGCGTACGCTGCGGCGGAAGACCCGGAGGAACCCGAGGACGCTCAGCATCAGGGTCACCGACATCGAGAACGAGTCCACGACGTCGAGCCGCTGCTGTTCCTTGGTCGGTTCCTGGTCGGGGTCGTTCGATTTGAAGTAGCTGCCGCCGGCGAACACCGGCCGGCCCATGTCATCGGTGTAGGCGTCGAGGTACTCGCCGATGACCTTGATCAGGGTCTTGGGGATCTCGACGCTGTCCCCGAGGGCGCCGAGCGCGTCGAGGACGTCCTCGGCCGTCTCGTCGGGTACGTCGAGCTTGAATCCGACCAGCTCAGAAGCCGGAAACATGAGGCATAAGAGTTGCTCGGTGTCCGAAATCGAGTTGGAGCCGTCACGCCCGCCCCACGTCCACCGGCCATCTTGGATAGACGCGCGGGAAACTGCTTTCCAGACTTCGAGAAGTTGTTGCCGTGGCTGCAGTTTCATAGGCGCAGGACCTCTCCCGGCGGCGTTACGTCACTTTCGCAGTCGACCATGCGCCAGGATCATCCCGCTGTAGCCCTCGCGCAGCAACCCGTCACTGTCAATATGCCTCACGACGACATCAGGCGCGTACGGTATCAGCTTTCTGCGCACCACAAGCTCGTCGACTCTGATGGCCGGAAAGAAATGGGTGCCGACCCGGTAACCCTCGGAGTTCTCCATGAGGGCGATCACGAACGGCGCTCCCGGCCTGAGCGCCTCAAGAAAGCTTCTGATCGCCCGTTCGAATTCCAGCTTGGCGGTCGTGATCGATTCGGCGACGAAGAACATGGTGCCGAGGTCCCACTTGGCCCGCGGGAGTTCGAAGACGCTTCCCTTTCGCACCACGGCGCGTTCGGCGAGGGCGAAGCGCGAGTCACGGATCTTCTGGTAGCGGATCTTCTCCTGCAGCACCTTCCAGAAGGGGTCCCACGTCGGGGAGTAGTTGAGCACCTCGTGCTCCAGCCACTCGACGTTGGCGCTGGAGTGCTCCCACAGCGTGATCTTGCCGCACAACGGCAGCATCGCGAGCGCGGGATAGAGATTGGGACCGGTCCCCACGTCGAGGCCCTCGGCATCGTAGACATCGCGTATGCCCGCGAAGAAATCGCGCACCTGTTCGACTATTTTTCGGTCGTCCTCGCGAAGTACGCCGTAATTGTGCTGCCAATACGCGTGGGGATCGAACTCGTCCCAGGGGTAGTCGGTGTTTCTCGAACCCTTGACGAGCGTGTCGCCCGCTTGATTTCCTGTCATTGCGCGCCGCTGCCTTATCTCGTCTCGGTCGGTGGAGCCCTCTGCCGCCGGGGCCACGCCTCTCCCCAGAGGGTGAGGACCGGGACGACCAAGGTCCTACTCTTATACACTCGTCCCCTGTGTTTTCGCAGGTCATTCCCAGTCTGTGATAGCTTGATCACTTCTTGCGAGTGTGAAGGTCACGGTACGGATAAATCTCGGAACATGTGAGTTGGACGGACCCCTTCCAGAATAAGCGACTAATGGAACGATCCGCTATTTTCGGGCATTTCGGACTTGTCATCACACGAGGCTCGCGCCCTGGGCGGCGAACATCATGATGTCGATGGCGGCCACGGCGACGGTCACGGCGAAGGCGGCCCGCCGCACCGAGCGCCGGGCCACGATCAGGCTCCCGCCCAGCACGAGCGCGACCGCTCCGAGACCGGCCACACCGACCGGCCCCCCGCGATCCCCCGGAGCCAGGGCGATCACCACGGACGCGGCGACCAGGAGAAGCGCGGCGCCGAGCCTCGCCCCCGTCGGCCCGAGACGCTGGGGAAGGCCGCGCACCCCGAGCGCGAGGTCGTCGGGCAGGTCGGGGACGACGTTGGCGAAATGGGCTCCCATACCGAGCAGCGCCCCCGCCAGCAACGCCCACCACGCGGGCCACGGCTCCCCGGGCAGTCCCAGCGTCACGAATGCGGGCAGCAGGCCGAAGGCGACCGCGAAGGGCAATGGCGAGGCCACTCCGGCCTTGAGTCTGAGGTTGTACAGCCATCCACAGGCGACGGCGGCGAGGTGCACGATCCCGGCCAGGACGCCGCTGGCGAGCGAGAGCGGCACACACAGGGCCAGCGCGGCGAACGCGGCCCTCGCGACCGTGCGAGGCTCGGCCGAGTCGCCGGTGAGCGGCTTGTCTGGCCGTCCGATGGCGCGGTCGCGTGCGCGGTCGATCCAGTCGTTGCTCCAGCCGATCGACAGCTGACCGCTGAGCACGGCGGCGCCGACCAGGAACGCGCCGCCCGTGCCCCGCCCGGCACCCGCCGCGAGCGCGCAGCCCACGGCCGTGACGACCGCCGTGGGACCCGGGTGACACGCCTTGATCAACGCAAGCATGTGATCAGACTCGCGCCCGCACCCCCGTCCACGCAACGCACCGCCACCGGATGAACGCGCGGACCGCGCACTCGAACCTGTGATCGAAGACTGTCGGTGGCCTCGGATACTCTCGTCGGTATGCGGATCGCGGTGACGGCGGACGCCGGCGGCGGCACGCTGCGACCGATAGGGGAGGGCGCCAGGCGCGTCGGCGACCTCGCGCGCGCCATCGGCGACCTGGAGAGATCCGAGCGTCCCCGGTGGATCTGGGCCGGCACCCATGACATCTACCCGGCGCTCCTCGCCCGCGACGTACGGCTGGCGCGTTGTCACGACCTGACGCTCACCGAGTCACTGCTCCTCGGTCACGAGGGCAGGTACGGCGAGCCCAGGTCGGCGCAGGCCGCGTACGCCAGGCTGCACGGCCTCCCGGTCCCCGACGACGGGGCGGGCCCACACGCCGTGCAGGACACGCTGTTCGAGCCCGAGCCCGCCGAGATCGACGTCACCGAGGTCTATCTCGACCAGCTCAGAAGGATCGAGGCCACCGAGAGCCCCGGCCGCTTCCGTCTCCTGGTCGCCGCGGAGTCGGCCGGAGCCCTGATCGCCGCCGAGATGGGCCACGACGGCATGCCCTGGCGTGAGGACGTCCACGACGAGTTGCTGACGGGTCTCCTCGGACCCCGGCCCGTCCACGGCATGCGGCCCGCGAAGCTCCAGGCCCTCGCCGACCAGGTGAGCGCCGCCTTCGGCGCCACCGTCAACCCCGATTCCCCGCAGCAGATCGTCAAGGCCTTCAAGTCGGCGGGCCTCGACGTCTCCTCGACCAGGTCCCACGTGCTCAAGCAGGTCGACCATCCGGCGGTCGCGCCCCTGCTGGCATACAAGGAGCTGGCCCGGCTCCACAGCTTCCACGGCTGGGCCTGGGCCCACCAGTGGGTGCGCGATCACCGGTTCCATTCCGAGTACGTGGTGGGGGGCGTGGTGTCGGGCCGCTGGGCCACCAGCGGGGGAGGGGCGCTGCAGATCCCCAAGGTGATGCGCCGCGTGGTGGTCGCCGACGAGGGGTGGCGGCTGGTCGTGGCCGACGGGGCCCAGCTCGAACCCCGGGTGCTGGCGGCGATGGCCGGCGACCGCGGCCTGGCCCGCGCGGCGGGGGAGATCGACCTGTACGCCGCGCTGGCCCAGGCCTTCGGCGGCGCCCGCGACAACGCCAAGATCGCCATGCTCTCCGCGATGTACGGCGGCACCAGCGGAGACGCCTCGAAGCTGCTGGCCATAATGCGGCAGAGGTTCCCGCAGGCGTACGCGTTCGTGGAGGACGCCGCGCGATCCGGCGAGGAGGGCCGACTGGTGCGTTCCTGGCTCGGACGTACGTGCCCGCCCCCGTCGGCGCACTGGCGGAACCTCGTCACAGGCCCCGAGGGCAGCCGCGCGGCGCGCGACCGCGGGCGGTTCACCCGCAACTTCGTCGTGCAGGCCACCGCCGCCGAGTGGGCGCTCACCCTGATGGCGTTGCTGCGCGGGCGGCTGCCCCATCCGGCCAGGCTGGTGTTCTTCCAGCACGACGAGGTGATGGTCCACTGCCCGGAGGACCTCGTCGGCGAGGTGTCGGCGGCGGTGGGCCGGGCGGCGGAGGACGCCACCCGCCTGCTGTTCGGAGAGACGCCCGTCCGCATTCCCATGGAGGCGGTGGCGGTGTCCTGCTACGCGGACGCGAAATAGGTCACGCGACGGCTCTTATCAGGTGCAGTGACTTCCTGCCGGCCCAGCCGAGCAGGCAGATGCTGAAGACAGCCTGGACGGTGCGCAGCCAGCCTGGCGTGGTCGTGGCGGCGAAGACCACCACGCCCAGCCAGAGCAGGCCGAATACCGCTACCAGGGCGATGGCCGCCCAGTTCAGCCCCCGGATCCACATGGGGGAAGTCTTCCAGGACGACCCTCATGTCAGGGCAAAGGCTGTCATCTCAACAAGTGAGCTTGCATCACCGATTTCGACGGAATGTTGCTAGTGCGGGTTGTCGCTAGTGAGGCAGCCTGCGCGAGACGCCGGCGCACCGGCGCATCCGCCCGCCCGTCCTGAGGCGGGCGGGCGGCGCCTCCTCCAGATGGGCGAGCAGCTCTTCGGCCATACGTGCGTCCGCGAGGATGCGCACGACCTCCTCGTCGCCGGCGGGGAGCTGGCCCCGCTTGTCCAGCTCGTGCCGCAGGAATGTCAGTGGGTCGGCGTCTCCTACGGCGTCGGAGGCGACGGTCGCCCGTCCGGCCGTCAGCAGGCCCAGGTACTGGGTGCGAAGGGTCGCTTCGCGAAGTCGCGCTTGCTCCAAGTCGTCCAGCAGGGTTCGGGCGATCTGCAGGAGATCGTCTGAGTCGCCCTCCTCGGCCGCGATGTGAGCGCGGATGTCGTCGAACTCCGACCGCGTCATGATGACCACCTCCACGGGCGGGGATCCGGGCACCGGGGTGGCGCCAGCGGAGTCCCGCACCCTCTTCGTAACGTCTGGCGATTGCGGATGACTTGCTGGCAGGTTGCGCCGGCGCGAATCGCTCGCTGTTTGGGATGGCTGAGGGGCGGGAAAGGTTTACCGGATATCAGAGTGGCGTCCGGCACTCCTGGGATGCTGCTAGAGTTTCCCCTCGTTGGGCGGCGATCAGGGCCCCGGGAGATCCAAAAAATCTTGCGGGCTACTGGCCTGCCCACACCCCCATCTAGCGTCGGGATCATCCCGGTTGATGCAGTAAGATTGCATCTGTCCGGTTGATCCGGTAAGTTAGACGGGTTGCCCTGGAGACGGGGCGGCCGAACTGTACCAGTTCGGGGCGGTTTCTGCCAGATCGGATGATTTGACAGAAAGTGTCTGGATCTGGTAAAGTTAGGCAACAGAAAGTGCGCCCCGGACGGGGCCGGAGCCGCTTGGTTCCGGGTCTGGTCTGGAGTACGCGTCCGTTTCTTGAGAACTCAACAGTGTGTTAAAAGCCAGTGCATGAATATGCATACCTCCGTCTTCCATGCGCCTTTGCGGGTGTGTGGGGATGGTTTCCTTTGGTTGGCATCACGCCTTGTGGGGTGTGGTGTTCGCCGGGATTTCTTCAAGCATTGTTT